>JAWLEL010000048.1:4499-11347 GCA_041686165.1 Lentibacter sp. | reverse complement strand
TCCGGCTCGGCGTCCTTGATGATCTCTTTCAGCACATCGCGCGATTTCGGCCCGGCAATGGCGAAGACGCCCCATTGCGTCGTGACATCCTCGACCGCGATATAGCCGAACTCGCCCGCCTTGTCCGCGGCGCATTTGCGCAGGTAGTCGCCGTCGTAATCGGTCAGCGCGCCGGAGGAGACGAGATAGTATTCGTCCTCGGCCAGCCGGACGATGGTATATTCCGTGCGAGTCGTGCCCTGCGGCGTCAGCGCGTAGGTCAGGTTGATACGGCCCACCTTGGGCAGCTTGTTGCAGGTGAACCAGTCGAGAAAGGCCGTTGCGCCCGGCCCCTTGACCGTGTGCTTGGTGAAGGCGCTGGCATCGAGCAGGCCGACGCCTTCGCGCACGGCCTTGGCTTCCTCGACCGCGTATTGCCACCAGCCGCCCCGGCGGAAGCTGCGCGCGTCATGATCGAAGCTCTCGGGCGCATCCAGCGGGCCGAAATAGTTGGGCCGCTCGAAGCCGTTGACAACGCCGAACTGCGCGCCGCGCGCCTTGAGCCGGTCATAGCTGGGCGCGGTGCGCAGCGGGCGGCACTTTTCGCGCTCCTCGTCGGGGTGATGCAGGATGTAGACGTGCTCGTAGGCTTCTTCGCTCTTGCGGGCGCTGTATTCTGTCGTGATCCAGCCGCCGAAGCGCTTGGGATCGAGAGAGGCCATGTCGATCTCGGCCTCGCCCTCGACCATCATCTGGGCAAGGTAGTAGCCGGTGCCGCCGGCGGCCGTGATCCCGAAGGAAAAGCCCTCGGCCAGCCACATGTTGCGCAGCCCCGGTGCGGGGCCGACCAGCGGGTTTCCGTCGGGGGTGTAGCAGATCGGACCGTTGTAATCGTCCTTCAGGCCCACTTCCTCGGTCGAAGGGATGCGGTGGATCATCGACATGTATTCCTCTTCGATCCGCTCGAGATCGAGCGGGAAGAGATCGGCGCGGAAGCTGTCGGGCACACCGTATTCGAAACATGCGGGGGCATTGAACTCATAGGGCCCGAGGATCCAGCCACCGCGCTCTTCGCGCACATACCACTTGGCGTCCGCATCGCGCAGCACGGGGTGCTCGGGGTGCGCCTTGCGATATTCAACCAGCGCCGGGTCGGGTTCGGTCACGATGAACTGGTGCTCGACGGGGATCGCCGCGCTCTTGATGCCGAGGAGCTTCGCGGTGCGCTGCGCGTGGTTGCCGCTGGCGGTGACGACGTGCTCGGCGGAGACGATGATCTGCTCCTCGGAAGGCACGAGATTGCCGCCCTTTTCCACCATTTTGGTCAGCGTCACGTCCCAGTGATCGCCCTTCCATTCGAAGGCGTCGGCCTGCCACTTGCGCTCGATGCTCACGCCACGCTGGCGCGCGCCCTTGGCCATGGCCATCGTGAGGTCCGCCGGATTGATATAGCCGTCCTCGGGGTGGTAGATCGCGCCCTCCAGGTCGTCGGTGTTCACCAGCGGCCATTTCTCCTTGATCTGCTCCGGCGTCATCCATTCGTAATGCACGCCCACCGTCTCGGCCGTGGAGGCATAGAGCATGTATTCGTCCATGCGCTCCTTGGTGCGTGCCATGCGCAGGTTGCCGACAACGGAGAAACCGGCGTTGAGCCCTGTCTCTTCTTCCAGCGTCTTGTAGTATTTCACCGAGTAGTCGTGGATATGGCTGACCGCGTAGGACATGTTGAACAGCGGCAGCAGCCCCGCCGCGTGCCAGGTGGAGCCGGAGGTCAGCTCATCGCGCTCGATCAGCATGACATCCTCCCAGCCTGCCTTGGCCAGATGATAGGCGATCGAGGTGCCGATGGCACCGCCACCGACGACGAGGGCTTTAACTTGGGTTTTCATGGGCCGACTCCCTTGGAATGCGTTGCCCATGGTATGACGCATCTTCAGGGCCAAGCGCCGCAAACTCCCGACCGGTTTAGGGAAAAATGCGACTCCACCGCGGCGCAAATCGCGCGGGCGGCGGCCCGGCCGGGTTTACGAAGCCATGCCGAAGAAACGCTTCACCTTCTCCCAGGGGCCCGGCTCCTCGCGGGCGGCGGCCGCCGGCTTCACGCGGATGCGCTTGATGGTCGTGTTCGTTTCCGAGGACGGCGAGGTGACCTGCGGCAGGGAACTGGCGCGGCGGTTTCCGATCTCGGAATATTGCTCCGACAGGACCGACTTGACCCCGTCATAGTCGATCGAGGCGAGAATCCACCTGATGGACTGCTGCTTGGCATCCGCCCGCAAGGCGATCACGACCTCGTCGCCGATATGGCCCGAGATCGATCGGAAGCTGCTCGTGCCGATGCCGCTCTCCGTGCCCGCTGCCCAGCCGCGGCTCTCGATGTATTCCACGCCGCGAAAACGTCCGAATGGCACGTTCCGCTGGCCCTCGTTGGCCACTTGCTCGGCCACGGCGGCGACCAGCCCGCTGGCGTTCTCCTTGCGCTTGATGGTGACCTCGATGACCTCGTCGTCGCGGTGATAGACCAGCGTATGGCGCCGCTTGTCGCCCAGCGGGTTGTATGTCCACATCCGGGCATATTGTTTCTCGGCGGCGCGGCGCACCGGGTCCTTCGGATCACCAAGCTCCTGCAGCCGGACGATCTCTTCCACGATCTGCTTGCCGCGCTGCTTGCTCCAGGGCGCGCGCGTCCATGCCCCTTTCGGCTCGGGCAGGAAGCTGACGAGCTCGGCTTCCTCCGTCCCGGCCCCGAGCTGCATGGTCCCGATCCGCGCGCGCACCGATTGCTCGTAACCCGTGAAGCCGAAACGGGAGATATCGACCCCCGCCGCCTGCGCCTGCACGTAGTAGTCCACCCCGACGAGGACCGCGCCCGCCGTCAGCGAGAACGCCAGAAAAATGCCCTTGGACATCTGCAATGCCTCCAAATCGTTAAATCTATCGGCGTCAGCCTAGAGGCAAATAAAGGCCGAATGATGCACGAAAGTTGAAAGATTTCTGGCTAGTCGCGTTGGTCGCCCAGCGCGATCCCCTCGCGGCGCGGATCGGCTCCGCCGGTCAGGCCCTCTTCGCCCAGCACGATCATGTGCAGCCCCGAGTTGAGGCCGCGGACGCTCACTTCGTAGCCCATCTCGCGCAGCGGCCCGGCCAGCGCCTCGGCCGATGTGCCTTCCTCTATATCGTAGCGGCCGAAGAGGTTGACGAGATGCGGCTGGCTCACGGCCTCTTGCGCGTCCATGCCCCAGTCAAGATGCGCGATGAGCGTCTTGGCCACGTAGGGAATGATCCGGCTGCCGCCGGGGCTGCCCAGGACGGCCCGTGGCGCACCATCCTTCATCACGATGGTCGGCGCCATCGAAGAGCGCGGCCGCTTGCCCGGCTCCACGCGGTTGGCGATCGGGACGCCGCCCCGATGCGAGCGGAAGGAGAAATCCGTCATCTCGTTGTTGAGCATGAAACCCCCCACCATGAGCCGCGAGCCGAAGGCGTTCTCGATCGTCGTGGTCATCGAGAGCGCGTTGCCATGGCTGTCGACGATGGAGACATGCGAGGTGGACGGCAGCTCGATCGATTCGTCGTCGGCGAGGTCCAGGCTGTGGTCGAACTCCGGCGCGCCCGGCTCAACCTCGCTCAGGGCTTCGCTGCCGCCCAGAAGCGCACCACGTTTGCGCATGTAGTCCTCGTCGAGCAGCCCCTTCACGGGCACGGGAACATAATCGCTGTCGGCCATGTAGCGCCCGCGATCGGCAAAGGCGAGGCGGCTCGCATCCCCGATCAGCCGCCATGTCCGCGCCTCCTGCGGTCCGTCAAGCGCATGCTGCTCCAGCATCCCCAGAGTCTGGCCGACTGTCAGGCCACCAGAGGAGGGCAGCCCCATCCCGCAGATGTCGAACCCGCGATACCCGGCGCAAACGGGCGCGCGCTCGCGCACCGAATAAAGCGCCATGTCGATCTCGGAGAGAACTCCCGGGTTCGCTTCGTGACCGCGCACCTTGGCCACGATCTCGCGCGCGATGCTTCCCGTATAGAAGGGCCCCGTGCCATTCCCCGCCAGCCTGCGCAGGCTTTGGGCATAGGCCGCGTTGCGCAGGAGCTGCCCCTCGACGATCGGCCGCCCCCCGGGCAGGAAATAGCTCCGCGCCTCCGGGTCCCGGCCCAGCCGCTCCGCATCCGCCGCCACCATGGCCGCCAGCCGGGGCGAGACGATGAAACCCACCTCGGCGAGGGTGATCGCGCGCGCAAAGAGGCCAGCCCATGAACGGCTCCCCCAGCGCCTGTGCGCCTCCTGCATGAGCGCGGGCGTGCCCGGCACGCCGACAGAGCGCCCGCCGACAACCGCGTCAAAGAACCCAAGCGGCTCGCCGCTCTCGTCCTGGAAAAGGGTCGGCTCGGCGGCCAGCGGCGCCGTCTCGCGCCCATCGAGGCTGCTCAGCTCACCAGTCTCGGCATCATACCAGAGCAGGAAAGCCCCGCCGCCCAGACCGGAGCTTTGCGGCTCCACCAGCCCCAGCACGGCCTGCACGGCCACCATCGCATCCGCCGCAGTTCCGCCCTCGGCGAGAATGGCAGCGCCCGCCTCCACGGCGTAGGGGTTTGCCGCCGCGATCATCCAGCGCTCGGAGCGGGTTGGCCGCCCTTCGGCCTTGGTCTGCTGCGCCGCGTCGATATCTTCGCTCAGCGCAAGCGCACCAAGCGGCGTCGCGGTTTCCGGCGCGACACTGTCAGCCACCTCCTGCGCGGCAGCTCCCGTGCCGAGAAACAGCCCGAGGGCGGCCGCCTTGAAAGCCGAGATTCGCCATGACATCTGCACAGTTTCCTTCTCTTCCGCCGGCCCAATCCAGCCGGCTTCCGCCTCACCGTAACACGCTTTACGAACACCTTGCCTGCCGTGCGCTCACAGCATCGACGGGACGACCTGATCCGGCGGGCGATGCCCGTCATCGAATGTCTTGATATTGATGATGACCTTCTCGCCCATCTCCACGCGCCCCTCTTCCGTGGCGCTCGCCATATGCGGGAGCAACACGACATTCGGCAGGGCGCGCAGGGTCTGCGCCGACTCGCCGCCATGCTCGAAGACGTCGAGCCCCGCCCCGCCGAGCGCCCCGGCCTTGAGCTGGCGGGCCAGCGCGTTCTCGTCGATCACCTCGCCGCGCGAGGTGTTGACGATCACGGCCTCCTCCTTCATCAGCTTGAGCCGCCTTGCGTTGAGCAGATGAAAGGTCGAGGGCGTGTGCGGGCAGGATACGCTCACGACATCCATCCGCGCGACCATCTGGTCGAGGCTTTCCCAATAGGTGGCGCCGAAGCTTTCTTCCGTCTCCGCGCGCAGGCGGCGGCGGTTGTGATAGTGAATCTGCATCCCGAAGGCCTGCGCCCGCCGTGCCACGCCCTGGCCGATCCGGCCCATCCCGAGGATGCCGAGACGCTTGCCGCTCAGCCGCGTGCCCAGAAGCGCTGTCGGCGTGAACCCGGCAAACCCGCCCGCACGCATCAGCTCGAGTCCTTCGGGAATGCGGCGGGTGACGGCCATCATCAGCGCCAGCGTCATGTCGGCGGTATCATCGGCCGAAACGCCCGGCGTGTTGGAGACGAGAATGCCGCGCTGCAGGGCGCTCGCCACGTCGATATGATCGAAGCCCGCGCCGTAATTGGCGATGAGCTTGAGCCGCTTGCCCGCCCGCGCCAGAAGCCCCGCGTCGATCGTGTCGGTGAGCGTTGGCACGAGCACATCCGCCTCGGCCATCGCCGCCACCAGCTCCTCGCGGCTCATCTGGCTGTCATCCTCCCTGAGCTTGACGTCAAAGAGCTCCCGCATCCGCTCCTCCACGGGCGCGGGCAAGCGTCGCGTGACGACAACACTCAGACGTCCAGATGACATATCGGCATTCCTTTGCTTTTATTCAGCGCCTCTTGCTGGCAAGTTGACCCATAGAAAGCCAAGGCACAAGAACTCTTGAGCAAAAAACACGTCGCGAGAGCAGCTCGCGATGACAGAGGCAATTCGAGGCAAACGCGATGATCTTACGTGTGATCTCCACCTGCATGGTGATTCTGGCCGCCGCGCTGCTGCTTTCGCCAGCCGTGGCCGCCGCCGACACGAAGCGCGGAGAGGTCACCAACCTGCCGATCCCGCGCTACGTCTCGCTCAAGACCTCCGAGAGCAATGTCCGTCGCGGGCCGTCTCTCAGCCACAAGATCGACTGGGTGTTCCAGCGCAAGAACATGCCTGTCGAAATCACGGCGGAGTATGGCCACTGGCGCCGCGTGCGCGACCGCGAGGGCGCCGGAGGCTGGGTGCATTATTCGCTCCTGTCCGGCGTGCGCTACGTGATCGTCGAGAAGGATCTGCTGCCGCTGCACCTGCGCCCCGACCCAGAGACCCAGGTTTCCGCCCGGCTTGAAGCCGGCGTGATCGCAAGGCTCGGACAATGTGCACAGGACTGGTGCCGCCTGGATGCCGCAGGCTATGCAGGCTGGGCCCCGAAAGCGGCCCTCTGGGGCGTGGGCACGGACGAGATCCGCGACTGAGACCGGCCCCCGCGCAGTATCCGGCACAGGCCCGAAACAGGGCCTTGCAAAAAAATCACGCCCCCTCTTGAAAGGACCGACGCTTGCGCGTAATTAGCGCCTCACCGTTGGGGTGTAGCCAAGTGGTAAGGCAACTGTTTTTGGTACAGTGTATCGCAGGTTCGAATCCTGCCACCCCAGCCAACTCTCCTTGAATCGGCAAAGCGCAACGGCCCACGGCCCGGCCACGGCTGCTTCGGGGCCCGGACCGACGAGCTCCTGAAGGAGATCGAACCGGGCGCGGCCTGCCAGCCCCTCTGGACACTCCTCCGCCATTGCTGCCCTTTTTTCTTGCCGAAAAT
>JAWLEL010000048.1:0-4489 GCA_041686165.1 Lentibacter sp. | reverse complement strand
GCGGGCGCCCCCCCCCCCATGGGTCGGATTTGCGAAGCAAATTCGAAAACACTCAAGCGCCCAGTCCGAGCGCCTCCACGGCCTCCTCGAGGCTGCGCCGGAACAGACGCGCCGCTCCCCCGTGGCTCTCGCCAGCCCGCGCCATCACACCGATCGGCCCCGCCGTCAGCTCCGCGTCAATGGGCAACTTTTCAAGGTGCCCCGCCGCGATATCGTCAGCGACGACACCTTCCGAGATGATCCACACGGCGTCACTCATCCTGCACAGGGCGCGCCCGAAGGCGCCGGACACGGTCTCGATCCGCTGCGGCAGGATCGCCATGCCCCGCGAGATGAACAGACGCGCCACGAGCGGGCGTATCGCCGCCTCGTCCTCCGGATAGATCGCCGGATAGTCGCGCAGCGCCGCGAGCCTCCCCTGTCCGGAAAGCGGATGCCCCTTGCGGACAACGAAAGCGACCCGCTCGCTGTAGAGCTGGGTGAAGGTGATGCCCCGCATCGTCTCCGCCGGGCCCATTCGCCCCACCACAAGCTCCAGCGCGCCGCCACGCAAACGGTCCATCAGGTAGCCATGCGGCCCGTCCTGGAAGCTCAGCGTGATCTCCGGCGCAAGTGCCTGGAAACCAAGCGCTGCCTTGGGCAGGACACGCGCCGCAACGCTCGGCAGCGCGCCCACCGCGATCCGCCCGGCCGCGCCCGAACCGAGCCGCGCCACCCCGTCGAACCCCTGCCGGAGCGCTCCGAGGCTCGCTTCTGCCGCGGCAAGGAACACCTCGCCCTCGGCTGTCAGCGTCACGCCGCCGCGCCCCCGCTCCATCAGCGCCGCGCCCATGATATCCTCGAGGTCCCGCAGGATTTTCGAGATCGCGGGCTGCGTCAGCCCCAGCGCCTCGGCGGCAGCCTTGAAGCTTCCCTGCCGGGCGATCTCGACGAAGGCTTCCACCTGCCGGAACTTGATGCGCCTGTCCATACTTTCTCTTTTTGATAACTATCATTCATTTTTATTCATTTTACATACCTATTTCAATCATCAAGGATGGGTGAAACAACCAATCACGGACTCAGCCATGCGCACACAAGTGGTCATCATCGGCGGCGGACCCTCCGGCCTCCTGCTCGGGCAACTCCTGCACAAGATCGGCGTCGAGGCCGTCGTGCTCGAACGCAAGACGCAGGACTACGTGCTCTCGCGCATCCGCGCGGGTATCCTCGAGACGGGCCTTGTGGACCTCATGCGAGAGGCCGGTGTTGCCGAGCGGCTCGAGACCGAGGGCTTCATCCATGACGGCACGATCATCTCCTACGGCGATCTCGAATTCGGAATCGACTTCCGAAAGCACACGGGCACATCCGTCGTCGTCTACGGCCAGACGGAAGTCACCCGCGATCTTTACGAGGCCCGCGCGCAAGCGGGTGCGCAGACGGTCTTCGAGGTGGACGGTGTCGAGATTCATGACGCCGACGGCGAGGCCCCCTTCGTCACCTATCTCAAGGACGGCACGGAGCACCGCATCGATTGCGAGTTCGTCGCCGGCTGCGACGGGTTCCACGGCGTCTCGCGCCAGACCATCCCCCTTACGGTCCGCCGCGAGTATGAAAAGCTCTACCCCTTCGGCTGGCTTGGCATCCTCTCCGAGACTCCCCCCGTCAACGAAGAGCTGATCTATGCCGCCTCCGAGCGCGGGTTCGCCCTGTGCTCCATGCGCAACGCGAACCTCTCGCGCTACTACATCCAGTGTTCTCTCTCAGACAGCCCGGACGACTGGACCGACGCCGCCTTCTGGCAGGAGCTGAAACGCCGCATTCCCTCGGCCCATGCCGAGAAGCTCGTCACCGGCCCCTCGATCGAGAAGAGCATCGCCCCGCTGCGCAGCTTCGTGACCGAGCCGATGCGCTGGGGCCGCCTGTTCCTGTGCGGCGACGCGGCCCATATCGTCCCGCCCACGGGGGCCAAGGGGCTCAACACGGCGGCCAGCGACATTCACTATCTGTATGACGGCCTCCGGCAATACTATCTCGATGGCGCCGTCGACGCGCTCGACGCCTATAGCGAGCGCGCCCTCGCCCGTGTCTGGAAGGCCGAGCGCTTCTCCTGGTGGATGACCAACCTGCTGCACCGCTTCCCCGACCAGTCCGCCTTCGACCTCAAGATGCAAAAGGCCGACATCGACTTCCTGCGCTCCAACGAGGACGCCCAGAGCGTCATGGCGCAGAACTACGTCGGCCTGCCCTATTGAAGGACCAGCCCCAATGAGTGATCGCTACGCAACAGGCATGAAAGTCAGACGCCGCATCCTCGGCGACGCCCATGTCGACCGCGCCGAAGCCGCCAGAACAGAGTTCGACACCCCCTTCCAGTCCCTCATCACCGAGGGAGCCTGGGGGACAGTCTGGGCCTCGGAGGCGATCAGCGACCGCGAGCGCTCCATGCTCACCCTTGCGCTTCTGGCGGCCCTTGGTAACTTCGACGAGATCCCGATGCATATCCGCGCCACGGCGCGCACCGGGGCCACGAAGGAAGACGTGCTCGAAGCCTTCCAGCATGTCGCCGTCTACGCAGGCGTGCCGCGCGCCAACCACGCCCTGAAGCTGGCCAAGGAAACCTACGCCGAGATGGAGGCCGAAACATGACACCCGCCGAGTTCTATCAACGCGACCGCCGCTGGCATCCGCCCGCCTACGCGCGAGACTACAAGACAAGCCTCACCCGCTCGCCGCAATACGCCGCCATCTCGCTTGAGAATACGGTGAGCGAGATCACCGGCCCGCGCTTCGGGCACAATGACATCGGCCCGATCGACAACGACCTCCTGTCGAATTACGCCAAGGCCGGCGAAAGCCCCATCGGCGAGCGCATCATCGTCCATGGCCGGGTGCTCGACGAGAACGCGCGCCCCGTGCCGAACACGCTTGTCGAGATATGGCAGGCCAATGCCTCGGGCCGCTACCGCCACAAGAAGGACACCTACCTCGGCGCGATCGACCCCAATTTCGGCGGCTGCGGGCGCACACTGACAGACGATGAGGGCTACTACTATTTCCGCACCGTGAAGCCCGGCGCATACCCCTGGCGCAACTGGGTGAACGATTGGCGCCCCGCCCATATCCACCTGTCGCTCTTCGGCTCCGCCTTCGCCCAGCGCCTCATCACGCAGCTCTATTTCGAAGGCGATCCGCTGATCGCGACCTGCCCGATCGTGAACACGATCCCCGACGCGCAAGCCATCGACATGCTCACGGCAAAGCTCGACATGAACGCGACGATCCCGCTCGACACGATCGCCTACAGGTTCGACATCGTGCTGCGCGGGCGCCGCTCGACCCTGTTCGAAAACCGGCTGGAGGGGTAAGCGTCGTCCCGGAAAAGCTCCGGGGGAGCTTTTCAGACGCGAACGGGCGGAGCCCCGGATTGACGCTTTGAGAAAGGAACCAACCGATGGCCCAGAAGCCAGACTACCTCAAGGAAACCCCCTCCCAGACCGCCGGGCCCTACGTTCATATCGGCCTCGCCCCCGGCGCGGCAGGCTTTGACATCTACCGCGAAGAGCTGGGCCATGACATCGCCGGGCCGAATGCCAAGGGCGAGCGCATCCGCATCGAAGGCATCGTCATCGACGGCACGGGCGCGCCCGTCAAGGACGTGCTCATCGAGGCCTGGCAGGCCAATTCGAAAGGTGTCTACGCCCACGAGGAAAGCACCGGTGAGGTCGAGGAGGGCTTTCGCGGCTGGGGCCGCGTCATCAGTGATTTCGAGACAGGCGAATGGGGCTTCGACACCGTGAAGCCCGGCCCCGTGCCGGGCCGCAGCGGCACCACGCAAGCGCCCCATATCACCCTCTGGATCGTCGCCCGCGGGATCAATCTCGGCCTCAACACGCGGCTCTATTTCGAGGATGAAGACAACAGCGCCGACCCCGTGCTGAACACGATTGAGTGGGAACACCGCCGCGAAACCCTCATCGCCCGGCGCGAGGGCGGCACCTACCGTTTCGACATCCGCCTGCAAGGCGAGAACGAAACCGTCTTCTTCGACATCTGAGGCCCACGCCATGAGCAAACCCTGCATCCTTTGCTGCGCGATCACGGGCAGCCTGCCAAGGAAGTCCGACAATCCGGCCGTGCCGATCAACATTTCCGAGCAGGTGGAGAGCAGCCTCGCAGCCATAGAGGCCGGCGCGTCGATCATCCACGCCCATGTGCGCAACGACGACGAAACGCCCAGCTCCGACCCGGAGAGATTCGCCCACCTGCAAGAAGAGCTGCGCAAGCACGCCCCGGAAGTGATCCTCCAATTCTCGACAGGCGGGCGCTCCGGCTCGGGCCGCGAACGCGGCGGGATGCTCCCGCTGCGCCCCGACATGGCCTCGCTCTCCGTGGGCTCCAACAACTTTCCAACCCGCGTCTACGAGAACAGCCCCGATCTCGTCGCCTGGCTCAGCCAGGAAATGCAGACATACGAGATCACCCCCGAGATCGAGGCCTTCGATTT
>JAWLEL010000404.1:0-2626 GCA_041686165.1 Lentibacter sp. | reverse complement strand
CGGTCGAACCGTTCCGACCAGATGCAGCGCAGGCCCGGCATCTCGACAAGGTGAACCGTGACGCGAACACGGTCCCCGGAAAGGCGCACGCTGCCTGTCACGCCGTAGTCAGACCCGAGCAAGTGCAGAATCTCGTCAAGCGGTTCACCTGAGCGGCCGAGCGCGAAGGCGGAATTGCGGGTGACGACACGCATCCACCGATTGCGCGACAGCGCGTTGATGAGATCCTCGGTCACACCTCCGGCGATCACGGCCCCGCGTCCATCGTCCCCGGGCGCCGCAAAGGGCAGCACCGCGACGCAAGGGGTTGGATCACTGCGGCTCGCCGGTGTCGCAGGACCCTCCGGCACGTCCTCAGTCTCGAATAATGCCTTGCGCAACCTGAAGCCCCGGCCATGCACGGTGGCGATGACGGCCTGGCGTCTCCCGTCATCCCCCAGCGCCTTGCGCGCCGAGCGGACTTGGCTGCTCAGCGCCGCATCCGACACGAACTGACCTTGCCAGACTTCATCGAGGATCTCGTCCCGGGTCACCGTCCGGCCGCGATTTCGGGCCAGCAATGCGACAAGATCGAAGGTGCGCGGCTCGAGCGCGACAGGGCTGCCGTCGAGGCGCAGCTCATACCGGTCGAAATCCAGCTCGAACGACCCGAAGCGCATGGTTCCTGCCCGTTCGCGGTGCCTGTCCAGCCACGCGGTGCCTTTGACGCTTTGACATGCATGCTCGATCGTGGCCGCAGCCTGCCGGGAAACCATCGCTCCTACCCTTGCGGCGCGGCCTGTCGAGGCCGCTTTCCGCCTTGCTCACACACAAGCAAGTGTAGCGAATCCGAGGTCTCTGTTCAACGCTGGCGCCCGTGAGGTGGCATTCCGTCAATCGCCCGGGTTTCGCGCACTGATCACCCAGGAGGAACTGTCGATCACGATGCCGTCGTCGTCACGCGTCTGCCGGTCGATCGCCTCGGCCAGCGCCGCCTCGATCTCGGGCCGCTTCTCTTCGGCCAGATCGCCTGCCTCGCGGAACACCTCGCCGGCCGGGCCGATGGAAAGCTGAAAGGCGATCGCGTCCTGCACATCGTCACCAACGCGCACCGGCGCGTCGACCCGTTCGAACGCGATGTCGGTGTAGCCGGCGATCTCCATCATCTTGCGCACCGTGGACTCGTCGGACATCGAGAACGGCCCGGGTCCGCAGGTGCGCGCGTCCTCGCCGGGCGCGGGCAGGTGCTGCAGGACGATCTCCTTGGCCATCGACAGCCACGGATTGTCGGCCGGCTCGCGCCAGACGATATGCACCATCCGCCCGCCCGGACGCAGAGCGCGGCGCATGTTGCGCAGCCCGGCCACCGGGTTGGCAAAGAACATCGTGCCGAAACGCGAGAAGACGAAGTCGAACTCCCCTTCGGGCAGGGCCACCTCCGCGTCGCCGCGCATGAAGGTGACATTGGTCAGGTCGGTCTGCGCCAGATCGGCGCGCGCGTCGGCGAGAAAGGCGTCGCAGCAGTCGATGCCGACGACCTCCCCCTCGGGTCCGACGATCCGGGCCAGCTTCATCGCCGTGTCGCCCCAGCCGCAGCCGACGTCGAGCACGCGGTCTCCTGCCCGGACGGGCAGCTTCGGGAACACGGCCTCGCTGTGATAGGTCAGCCCGCCCACGAGCACATGGCGGAAGCGGGTGAACTTGGGTGCCAGGACTTCGTTCCAGAACTGCACGAAGTCGCTGTCGCCCGAGGGCGGCGCGGTATCGCGGGTTTCGATCTGATCGCGCAACGTCATGACTTGGTCTCCCTTCTGAGCAGTATCGTTCAGGAGGAGATTTTAGCCCGACTTCGCCCGCGAAGCTTGATGGTTTTGTGGGTGTTTTCGGGGGATTCTTCTGGGGAGGGCCGAACTTGTGCCATGCAATGGCGATGGAGCGCGTCTGCCACCAGAAAATCATCAAGAAATGGTGATGAAACCGCCAAGCATGACCATGCCAGCTCATTTACCCTCAAGGTCAACGGTGCCTGGCCCAACGTGCCTGACGCCGCCCATGAGATCACGCCGTGCTCCCTGTCCGGAGCATGGACGCAAAAAAGGAGAAGAAAATGACCACCCTGTACAGCAATATCGGAGCCTTCGCGCGCACCACAGCCATCGTAGCCGCGGGCGTCGGCCTTCTCGGCTCGGCCGCGCTGGCCGAGGATGACCACGTCATGATCGAGAGCGACGCCTTTGCCTACGAGCCGGGACCGGCCTCGCTGGCCGAGGGAGCGGAATACCAAGTTCTTTATGGTGATCCCGGAAGCGAGGGCGTCTTCGCCATGCGCCTCAAGCTGCCGGACGGCTTCCTGATCGCCCCGCATCACCACTCCCAGCCCGAGATCGTCACGGTGATCTCCGGCAGGTTCCGCGTCGGCATGGGCGAGGAGGCCCACCTCGAGGACACGACCACGCTCGAGCCCGGCGGCTTCTTTGCCTATCCGCCGGGCATGGCGCATTACGCCTATGCCGATGGCGAGACGGTGGTCCAGCTCAACAGCTCCGGTCCCTGGACGATCACCTATGTCGAGGACGAGGACGATCCGCGGATGTGACCCGTGAACGGGCGCCGCGCGCGCATTTGGAGAGTCCGGTCATCAAGTCAC
>JAWLEL010000047.1:0-11390 GCA_041686165.1 Lentibacter sp. | reverse complement strand
GCATCCTTGACGTGCACCATCGGGACTTCGCCGGCTCGGCCAAGGCTCACAAGAATTCGTCCCGAGCGAAACCCTATGTGCGCATTCCAAAAAATGCCATCGTTGTAGACGGCCCCGATGCGAAGCGCCCAGGTTGTCAGACCGGAATCCTGCAGGCATTGTTCTTGGGTCATTTTCGCGCGCAGGTAGGGTTCGCGGCTTTCAACGCGCCTTTCCAGAGCGGTGGATTCGTCGACGTTGACAGGCTGAGCGAGCCCTGAATCGTAAACCAGTATCGTGCTGGCAAGAACGACAAGCGGTCTCTCGGGAAGGCGCTCGATGGAGGAACATAGCGCTTTCGTCGCTTCGATGGTATCGCGCTCAAGGGTGGCTGGATCATTGCTCATGGATGCTGCGGTGTGAATGACGGCATCTACCCCGGCGAGAGCTTCTCGGGGCAATCCATCGGTCAAGTCACATGTCCAGACCGTGACGCCAGATGGGAATTCGCTGGGGCGCCGTGTGAGCGCGACGACCGCATGTCCGCGTGCCAAAGCCTCTTCAACACAAGCTGCTCCAAGAGAGCCGCCAGCCCCAGTTACCAGTATTTTCAATGTGCCCATGGCATGGGCTCCATAACCGGACAGCGGCTTTTTGGGTGGTATGTCCCTCCATGGAAACCAGCGTTATGAATGGCGAGCGTGATCTCTGTCAGGTGGAGGGCGTAGTCCCCGGCAAGGCGGCTTTGTCGATCAGTGGAAATCGCGTTGAGCATTTCCTCGGGTCCGAGCGCGAAATTCATTGCCGCGGCCCCTTTGCGCGGAAGTTTTGGGTGGGTTTTGCGCGTCGACAGGCGCAGACGTTTGCCGACAGGATGTTCGAGAAGGCGGCGGCGGATCTTCATGCGTCTATGAAACCTTACAGGCGCAGTGTTGTCCCAAGCCTTCGCGACTGACAGAACGCCATCCTCTGTTATAATGCGCAAGCGATGGTCGTGAGGCGCTGAGATCGAGCAAGTCAGCCTCGCGATAGGGCCGTCCTCAAAGTCAAGCACGGCCACAGAAAAATCCGGCGCTGCGCCGGTGACTCCGCACTTTTCGGGAACGACTTCAGCGGAGCAGGCGACAACGCGTTTCACGGAACCAAAACTAGCGATGAGCCAGCTCAGATAGTATCCAGCATGCTCCAGGGTGCAGCCCGTTCTGAACTCGTCTTCAAATGGCCATGCCGCGCCGCTTTCGCTGCGCCAATCTTCAACAGGAGCTTGAGAGACGTATCCGTCATCCAGCTCTGCATACACGAGCCGGGGAAGGCCTCCGACTCTGTTTCTCAACGCTCGCCCGAGTGTTTGGGCGGCCTCGCCGAGGACGGAAGACGGTGCGCAGCCAAGCTGTAGCTTGCGTTCTTTGGCGAGTTCCAAGAGTTCAAGAGCCTGATCGAAGCTGAGTGCGAGGGGTTTTTCACAAAACACATGATGGCCTGCGTTCAACGCAGCTTTGTTGATATCGTAATGCGCATGCGGGTTCGTCAGATTCAGAATCAGACCATCTTCTGGGAGTGCCGAGAACAGCACACTGAGGTCTGAGGCTGCAGTTACTTTCCAATACTTGGAGAAGGCCTCCAGCCTTTCCTCGGACCGGTCATAGACAGCGACGATGCGAATATCGCCATGACGGGCGAAAGAGCGCATGTAGAGGTCAGCCACAAAGCCACAACCTATGATCGCAACGCACTTCAAGGACGCTCTCCTACTACCAGCAAACCGCTTTGCAGACCTTTCGATCCATTCGGTCTCCTTACTTCATGAACGCGGTGAACATGTAGGAAAAAAGTGGCGACACTGGGACAAGAGACTAATTTTCATCAGCTTTTAGGCCTATCAAATTTTTAGGAAGCAACGTAGATGTTCTGAATAACTTCGACAGGGGAAGCCATTGATTTTCAGGGTTCAAGGTAAAGAAATCCGCCTGACGCACCCAGACCGCGAATCCTTGTTCAAAGCGGTTGAGGCGCGGTTTGTCGCAAGTGACGGTTTTGCTCTGGCGACACTCAATCTGGACCATCTCGTCAAACTGCGTAAGGATTCCGCCTTCGCCGATGCTTACGCCGCCCAGGATTTCGTGGTGGCTGATGGTAACCCGGTTGTCTGGCTGTCAAGGCTTTCAGGGCAATCCGTAAAGCTCGTGCCCGGTGCTGACATGGTCCTTCCTCTTGCAGAACTGGCAGCGCGCAGCGGTGTAAAAGTTGCGCTTTTCGGGGCGACGCAGGACAGCCTTGAAGTATCGGCGGAAGTCCTCAAGGCGAAGGTTCCCGCGCTCGAAATCGTCGCCTGTATCGCGCCCCCGTTGGGGTTTGATCCGCTGGGCCAAGAGGCGGGGCACCTGCTGGACGAGCTCCAAGCGACTGAGGCCGGCCTTGTATTTCTGGCACTTGGAGCGCCGAAGCAGGAGATTTTTGCAGCCAGGGGGCGCAAAAAGGCTCCTGGGATTGGCTTTGCTTCGATCGGAGCGGGTCTTGATTTTCACTCAGGTGCGCAGAACCGCGCGCCGCGATGGATGCGCAGGCTAGCCCTTGAATGGGTCTGGCGACTGGGGAGCGATCCCAAGCGGCTCGGGCCTCGTTATGCCAGATGCCTGGCGTTACTGCCGGGCCTTGCACTCGAGGCGCTGCGCCAAAGACGCAGCTAGAGCTGGCGCGGGGCTGGTGGTGTCCGGAACAAAAGCTTGTCCTTGAGCTTTTTCTTCAGGCTTCGGGGCGGCGGGATCTCCCGGTTCATTTCGAACGTAGCGCCGTTAAGCGACGGGTCATCCATGAGTGCGAGTGTCGTGCCCCAAACGGCAGCATCGTCAGGGTTCACACCGCCTTGGATTCCCATTTGCGTGTCGAGCATGCCCGGTAGCCAGTCCGTGATGACGATGTTGGGAAACCGGTCGGCAAGATCAGCTTGAAGCGCGCGGGAGAGAATGCGGGCCGCACCTTTGGAGACAGAATAGGCAGAGGATGCCGGCAAGGGTGCAATATCCGCGAAGGTCGCGACATTCATGATCCGGCCGAAGCCTGCATCTGTCATGTCATCAAGCGCAAGACGCGTGGCCCCGAATGTGCCACCAAGGTTGATTGCAACGGTGTCCATGAAGCTCTTTTGACTTTCGTCGAAAATATCCCGTTTCGGATACACGGCTGCGTTGTTGATCAGGATCGAGACTGGGCCGATGACGCGGCGCAGATCGGCGAAGGCCCCTTCGAGGGCGACCGGGTCCGACACGTCACAGCGAAATGGGGTAATATTGCGGTGACCGCTTGCGGTTTCCTCCAGTGGTTGCATCTGCCGACCGAGAGCGGCGACTATAGCTCCGCTTTGAGCCAACCGGCGGGCAAGGGATCGGCCGAGCCCCGAGCCCGCGCCCGTAACGACACAGGCACCGGAAAGAAGTTTGTTTGTCGGATCAGCCATCGCTGCCCCTTTGCAAGATTGCCTCGCTCACCCGAAGTGCCTGAGCCGCGATTGTGAGCGATGGGTTTACGCCCATAGAGCTGGGCATGAAGCTGGCATCGGCGACATAGAGGTTCGAGAGGTCATGTGTGCGGCCATCTGCGCGCAGGACTGATGATGCGGGATCATCCCCGAAACGCATGGTTCCGCTCGGGTGGCCGTAGTTGAGCTCAGGTGCGCCGGAAAGAAGGAGGTGCCGCTGTCCCCTGAAAGCAGTACGGAGCGCTTTTCTGAACACTTTGCGTCGCTTGTGCAGCTCGGTTGATGTGCGGTACTCAAAGACGATCTCGTCGGTGTCTGTCGGCAAGACGCGGTTCTCGTCATATGGGAAATCTTCCATCAGGCCGACGAATATCTTGGCTTCACCTAGCAATATCGCGGCAAGGGAGGCCGGAAGGCGGGCTGCTTCCTGCAAGAGCCGCGATCCGCCGAGACGGCTGCGTCCCAAACGTTGCCTCAAATAGTGGAGGATCTCTCCGTACGAAGCGTTGATCCCCATTGACTGAACCATGCCAAGGCGCATGCCGTCCTTGCACAGAAAATCGCGCAAGCCCACGGATTTTGACGGAGCATCGCCCTTGAGGCCTGGCCAGACGGCGAGCATCTCGTTGAGATGGAACATGAGACCGCGCCCGACAAGGCCCGATGCGTTGGCTATGCCGTTCGGATGGGCTTCTGAAGTCGAGGCAAGGCAGAGTCGCGGTGTCCCGAACGCGCCTCCCGCAAGAACGACCACAGGAGCGCTCAAAGTAAGGATTTCTCCGGCGCGTCTCGCGACGAGGCCGGTGATCTTTCCGGCTTCGCTTTCCAATCTCGTGATCTCGGTGCAGTCCAGCAATTCGGCATTGCCGGTGGCGAGTGCGGGCTCGACCCCGGCGGAGCGTCCGTCCATCTTGCAAGCTCTGGGACATTTTATACCGAGACACTCCTCGCAGTCTTCGAGTCGGCGAATGGCGGAATGAAGATGATAAGGCGTCATCCCTGCTTTTTGCAGGCGTCGCGATATGAGCTTGTCCACGTCGTTCATCCCATGTGGAGCACTCAATTCGCGCGAAGGGGGAGGTGAAAGGGGGTCAGGTGTACCGGAGACATGAAAAAGCGCTTCCGCACGCGACAGGTAGGGTTCGAATTCAGCATAGCTCACAGGCCAGGCGCCGCCAGGGTGAGGGCAGGCGGCCGAATCGTCGAGATCGTGCGGTGCGGGGCGTTCCAAGGTCGCGGCATAGAACGTGGAACTACCGCCAAGTCCTGATCCAAGCGGGCCAAAGAAGTGGCTTTCCTTACCGTTGACGATTCCACGCATTCGCGCAGGCCAAAGCCCACGTGCCAGCCGCGCTTCGGGAACGAAGATGTCATGGCTCAAGGGTGTCCGTTCCCGCCGATGCCCGCGTGGCCCCTTTTCAACAAAAAGCACTTTCTTGCCCGCTTCAGCCAGTGCGCGGCCAACTGTGCCGCCACCGATCCCTGTGCCGATTACGATTACGTCCCAGTTCTGATCCGGCAAGTAGTTCATTGCGCTACCTCTCTCGTGAACAAGGGCTGGAAACGGGGATTGATTTTGCGCGCGGTCGAATTGGTAATGTGATTGTTGTCGAAATATAGACTCTCATCACCTTTAAAGGCGGAACAATCGCGCGCATCGCAGAACTCACCCCAGCTCTCCAGCAGGCGCACATCACCGAAGGTTTCCAGCGCAGACGCCTGACGCTGCTGCACTGAGTTTCGTGGCACGCGCGCCCTGTTCGCAACCTGAGCGGGCGAGCGATGGCCATGGGCCAGATCTCTTGCTGCGCGGCGACTATCGTATAGGGGGATTTCCGGGATCTGTTCGAAGACAAATACACGGTCAAATTGCGAGCGCAAGCGCGGCAAGGTCTTCGCGAAACCGGCCTTCAGGACGGCGGGGTTCCCCGCTTTTCCATGGCCCGAAAGCTGGATGGTGTTGTCCTTGTCGAGGCCGATGCCATGGCCTGTCGCATAGTAGGACCAGCGCCCGACAAGCAAGACGGTGTGAATGGTGTCAAGCGCACCCAGATCACGTTCAATGGTTGCCTTTGCGCGTGCGCAGGCAGCGTCTTCCTGCTGAGTTGCATAGCTCTCGGTTTTCGCGACCCCGAATAGTGGAGGGCAGCCTGCGTGCCAGATGATCAGGCCAGGGACGTCCGCCTCCCACGCAGCCAATTCGAGGCCTTCCTTGATTGCGCGGACATGGCTGTCGCCCCATATCAGAACCTCGGGCTCGCCTTCCGGTCCGATCGGACAAAGCTCGACACCGGCAAAGGCTCCTTCGCTTGGAACATGGCAGCGTGACCAGTCTTGCAGGAAATCGCCGCTGGCCTGAATGTGAGCCCGAGTTGCCTGGTCGAAACGTTGCGCAAACCCGTCTTGAAGGTATGCGAAAAGGCCAAAACCGAGTGCCATGCAGGATGGGACGGCCAAGGCTGCTAGAACCGTCCGCCCGCTGGGTCGGCTGATCTGGCGGAACGGTGTTTCGACGAAGCGCCATGAAAGTATTGCAAAAGCAACGCTCAGTGCGATCCAAAAGGCCGCTTCGAGCCATCCTGAATAGCCGTCACGCCAATAGTTGGAATAGACGAAGACGGGCCAATGCCAAAGATAGAGCGAGTAGGAAATCTTCCCGACGAACACGGGGCCAGACATGGAAAGCAATCTGTTGACCGCATTGTCGGAACGTCCGTTCGCAAGCAGCAGCAAGGTTCCCGCAACGGGAAGTATGGCCTGCCAGCCGGGAAATCCGCGCGCCGGATTTATCCAGAAAAACGAGAGTGAGACCACGGAAAGGCCCAACCAACTGATCCAGCCCGGGCCCTTGAGGGGCGCTTTACCGAATGTCGTCATGGCAAGTAGAACGCCAGCGAGCAATTCCCAAGCACGAAAGTGGAAAAGGTAGAACGCAGCAGTCTGGTTCGTCGGGGTTAGCCAGATGCTTGCCGCGAGCGACGCAAGGAAGGCCACCCAGATAGCTGCGAACAAAAACGCCTTCCATCGGGCGAACAGCAACATGAGAAGCGGGAGGGCAATATAGAATTGCTCTTCCACCGAGAGCGACCAGGTATGCAGCAGAACTTTGCTGTCAGCGCCGATGTCGAAATAGCCCTCACCGCGAAAGAAGAGTATGTTGCTCAAGTAGACTGTCGCTGCGACCAGCGATTTACCGTATTCACGAAACTCGAATGGCAATAGGATGAACCAGCCCACAAGGCTGGCAATGGCTGCCATGCCAAAAAATGCCGGCGCCAGCCGTTTCACCCGGCGAATGTAAAACCGTGCGAGGCTCAGTCGACCGGTTTCTCGATATTCACGCCAGAGGATTCCGCCGATCAAATATCCGGAAATCACGAAGAAGACGTCTACGCCTGCAAAACCGCCCTCAAGTCCGGGGGTGTCGAAATGATAGAGCACAACCGGCAGGATCGCGATCATGCGAAGCCCGTCAATTTCTGGACGGTATGCGTGCGATTCTGGCGTCATGAAAGGTGTTGAGCTCGATTCTTGCGATCGCTCAACACGTAAAGCAGCAATGGGGCTGATTTTTGGCCGAAAGTGCGCATATTTCCCAGAACGTGTTACATTAAGCTCTGCTGAAGGTAAAAATTTGTAACGAAAGTCTTGCTGCGAATCGTCGGCGCAGGCATATTGAAGGGGCACAGGACAGATTTCAGGAGAACGGGTTTGGCAGAAGCCTTCATTTGCGATGCGACACGCACACCGATCGGACGGTATGGTGGAGCACTCAGCACAATTCGCGCCGACGATTTGGCTGCACTGCCCATTGCGGCACTCAAGGCGCGCAACGCTGGTGTCGATTGGGCCAGGGTAGATGATGTGATTTATGGCTCCGCCAATCAGGCGGGTGAAGATAATCGCAATGTTGCGCGCATGGCAGGCCTCCTTGCCGGGTTGCCGGTCGAAGTTCCGGGCACGACCGTCAACCGGCTCTGTGCATCGGGAATGGATGCAGTCGGCATGGCTGCGCGTGCGATCAGGGCGGGGGACTATGATCTTGCCATCGCGGGCGGAGTTGAAAGTATGAGTCGGGCGCCCTTCGTGATGCCGAAGGCGCAAGCAGCGTTCAGCCGTAGCAATGCGATCTACGATACGACAATCGGCTGGCGCTTCGTGAATCCCAGGATGGAAGCGCAATTCGGAACTGACTCGATGCCCGAAACCGCGGACAATGTGGCAGAGGAATATGGTATCTCTCGCGCTGATCAGGATGCCTTCGCGGCGCGCTCTCAGGCGCGTTGGGATACGGCGCGGGCCGAAGGCCGCTTTGCCGACGAGATCACACCCGTGAACATATCGCAGCGCAAGGGGGATCCTGTGGTGTTCCGGGAGGATGAACATCCGCGCCCTGGCACGACCGATGACAAGTTGGCTGGTTTGCGCGGTATCAACGGCGACGGAAAGACAGTAACGGCAGGCAATGCCTCGGGTGTGAACGATGGGGCGGCTGCAATGTTGATCGCTTCGCAAAGCGCGGCGAGCGAACATGGATTGGAGCCGATTGCGCGCATTGTCGGAATGTCGGTGGCGGGTGTCGAGCCGCGCATCATGGGAATCGGCCCTGTGCCGGCGAGCCGGAAGGTGCTCTCGCGGGCAGGATTGGCAATCACCGACATGGATGTCATCGAACTCAACGAAGCTTTCGCCAGCCAAGGTCTTGCGACGCTTCGGGAGTTGGGGGTTGCGGACGACGCAGAGCACGTCAACCCGAACGGCGGAGCGATCGCGATGGGACATCCCTTGGGTATGTCAGGCGCACGGATCGTCATGTCGGCAGCCTATGAACTCAAGCGCCGGGAAGGCCGCTATGCCCTTTGCACGATGTGCGTGGGTGTCGGGCAGGGCGCAGCAATTATTCTCGAACGCGTCTGAGGAGGGCCGTAAGATGTATGCACAGATGGTAAAGTCGACGGGTAAGGCACTGAAAACCAGAGAGGAAATGAGCCCTGAAGAAGCTGCATTTCAAGACCGTGTCGACGCGGATATCAAGATTGAACCGAAGGACTGGATGCCGGAAGGGTATCGCAAGACACTGATCCGACAGATCGGCCAGCATGCGCATTCCGAGATCGTTGGTCAATTGCCCGAGGGCAACTGGATCACCCGCGCACCGACGCTTGAACGCAAGGCGATCCTATTGGCCAAGGTGCAGGACGAGGCAGGGCATGGGCTATATCTTTATTGCGCCGCCGAGACGCTCGGGGTTAGCCGCGACGATTTGACGGAGCAGCTACTCGACGGGCGCATGAAATATTCATCAATCTTCAACTACCCGACACTGACATGGGCTGATATCGGCGCGGTCGGCTGGCTGGTCGATGGTGCGGCAATCATGAACCAGGTGCCGCTGCAGCGCACCTCCTATGGGCCATATAGCCGCGCGATGATCCGCATTTGCAAGGAAGAGAGCTTCCACCAGCGCCAAGGCTACGACATCATGATGAAAATGGCGCAGGGTACTGATGCGCAACGTCGTATGGCGCAGAATGCCATGGACCGGTTCTGGTACCCGTCGCTTATGATGTTCGGGCCTTCAGACAAGGACAGTGTGCACTCGGCGCAATCGCTGGCCTGGAAGATCAAGATCGATACGAATGATGAGCTTCGACAGAAATTTGTCGATCAGACCGTGCCGCAGGCGGAGTATCTGGGCCTGACGATCCCCGACGAGAACCTGGCCTGGAACGAAGAAAAGGGCGGGTATGATTTCTCGGAGCCAGATTGGTCGGAGTTCTTTGACGTGGTCAAAGGCAACGGGCCTTGCAACAAGGAGCGGCTCGCCGCCCGCAACAAGGCCTGGGAGGATGGCTCCTGGGTTCGGGACGGCCTGCTCGCCCATGCGGAAAAACGCGCAGCCCGCAAGACGGCCGCTGAATAAGGAGATTTCAAATGAGCAAGGAATGGCCCCTTTGGGAGATTTTCATTCGTGGGCAACATGGCCTGTCTCACCGTCATGTCGGCAGTTTGCATGCGCCTGATGCGGAGATGGCCGTGAAGAACGCGCGTGACGTCTATACACGCCGCAACGAAGGCCAGAGCATCTGGGTTGTCGAGGCACGGCACATAACCGCCTCGAGCCCATCGGATAAGGGGCCTCTCTACGAGCCGTCCGAAAGCAAGGTTTATCGTCACCCCACCTTCTTTGACATTCCCGATGACGTGGGGGCGATGTGATGAACACGCTACATGAGTTTGCGCTTCGCATGGGAGATAATGTCCTGATCCTCGGACACCGCGTTTCTGAATGGTGTGGACATGCACCTGTCCTCGAAGAGGACATCGCCCTGGCCAACAGCGCTTTGGACCTTATCGGGCAAACACAGCTCTGGCTTGGCCTGGCCGCAGAGGCCGAAGGTTCCGGCAAGAGCGCGGATGACCTTGCGTTTCTTCGGGATGCCTGGGATTTCCATAATGCCTTGCTGTGCGAGCTGCCCAACGGGGATTTCGGACAGACGCTCATGCGGCAATACCTGTTCGACGCATGGCATCTCATCATGCTTGGCAAGCTCCGGTCATCCAGCGAGGAGCGCGTTGCGGCAATTGCTGACAAGGCAATCAAGGAAGTGAGCTATCACGTCGAGCGCTCGCGAGATACTGTGATCGGCCTCGGTGACGGCACCGACGAAAGCCACGCTCGGATGCAGGCGGCACTGGACTATCTTTACCCTTACGTCGGCGAGCTTTTTGTCAGCGACAAGGTCGATGAGGCCGCTGCAGAGGCTGGTATTGCTCCCAGGCTCGAGGATCTTCGCAGTGAATATGACCTGGCTGTCTCCGAGACGATGTCAGCAGCGACCTTGACGCTTCCGGGAGCCGATTTCGCGCATAAGGGTGGTCGGACTGGTACGATGCATACGGAGCATTTGGGCCATTTGCTCACACAGATGCAATGGTTGCAACGTGCCTATCCAGGGGCAACGTGGTAAGCTCCATGACTGTTGCGAAACCCAATCCGCAAGTCGTTTTCGACTGGCTAGATGACGTTCCTGATCCTGAGATTCCAGCAATCAGCCTTGTTGATCTCGGCATCATTCGCGATGTGGCGTGGCGTGGAGATACGCTCGAAGTGACGGTCACACCGACATATTCGGGCTGCCCTGCGACCAGTGTAATCAACTTCGAAATAGAGAAGGCGCTGCGCGAGCACGGGATCGAGAAGCTTGAACTCAAGCGGCAGCTCAGCCCACCCTGGACCACCGACTGGCTCTCCCAGAAGGGGCGTGCGAAGCTAGAGGCATATGGGATCGCGCCGCCTCAGCCGGCAGGCGGCCCCAAACATTGCCCGCGGTGTCAAAGCGAAGATGTCGAACGGCTCAGCCAGTTCGGCTCAACCCCCTGCAAGGCACAGTGGCGCTGCAAGAGCTGCCTTGAGCCATTCGACTATTTCAAATGCATCTGAGGTATGAGCATGCCCCGATTCCATGAGCTTGAAGTCACGGATATCCACAAGACGATCCGCGACGCTGTTGTCGTGACACTGAAACCTCTCGCTGAAGACGAGGACAACTTCGACTTCATTCAGGGCCAGTATCTGACCTTTCGCCGGGATTTCGACGGCGCGGAGATCCGCCGTTCCTATTCGATCTGCTCCGGCAAGCAGGAAGGTATTCTTCAGGTCGGCATCAAGCGTGTCGATGGTGGAGCCTTCTCGACTTGGGCGAATGAAGAGCTTCAGGTCGGGGAGCGGATCGAGGCTATGCCGCCGATGGGCCGCTTCCATGCTCCGCTTGATGTCAACGCTGAGAAACACTACCTCGGGTTTGCCGGCGGTTCGGGAATCACGCCTGTGCTGTCCCTGATCAAGACAACGCTGGCGGGCGAGCCGGGCTCTTCTTTCACACTGGTATATGCCAATAAGGGCGTCTCGACGATCATGTTCCACGAGGAACTG
>JAWLEL010000403.1:0-2634 GCA_041686165.1 Lentibacter sp. | reverse complement strand
GCTCAGCAGCCATCCCAGCGCTTCGACCTCGAGCTCCGCACCGCCCAGATCACTGCGGAGTTCATAATCTCCCTCGGGCAGCTTTTCCGCAGCCGCCGCAAGCGCGAAACGCCCCCGCCGGCGCTGCTCCGCGCTGCCATGGCCGGCCAGCGCGCAGGTGATCTCGCCCATCGGCCCCGGCACGGCGAGCGCCTCTCCGATGCCGCCGCGAAAGCCCGAGGCGCGCACCCATGCCTGCACCGGTGCCTCCTGCGCCGCCAGCCACTCCTCCAGAGCATCGCTCTCGAGCAGGTAAAGCGGCACGGCGGCCGCAATGTTCCTTGCAAATGTCACGGTCACAGCTCGGCCCTCCTTGTTTCAAGGCCAGCCTAGGCAATGCACAGGCGGGTGGAAACCGCTTTTCGCACCCGTGTCAGATCGTGATGTCCTGCAACTGCCAGATCTCGGTGATCGAGGCCTCACCCATCCTGAGCAGCCGTTGCAACACGGCGGCCAGGGCGATGTCGTCGCGCTGATCGATACAGCTGACGAGATCCCCCGCGACCTTGGCCAGAATCACCATGCCGATCTGCCCGGCAATGGCCGCCAGGGAGCGCACCGCCTTGCGCAGTTTTTCCGCTTCGCCCGCGCGATAGAGCCGTTCGGACTGTGCCAGCTTGAGCGCAAGCTCCTCCATGGCGCGGCACACCACGTCTTCCGCGGCAGCAGCGCCCAGCTCGTCGAACAAGCGCTCCAGCGCCTCGGCATCCAGGCCCGCCTGTTCCCGCACCGGCAGAATCGTGACGGGCGGCATGCTCGCCGGCAGTTTCTTCATCGGCAGAATTATCCCTCGTTCCACGTCTCTCACCCTTCGGTCTTGCCCCAACACAGGCGCAAGTCTGGCACCAAACCTTTCGCAAAAGGTTTATCACCGGCAGCGTTTTCCCTCGAATTCTGCGCAAATGCCCGCTATTTACCGCCGATGACACGATACGCGCGGCCAGCGCTGACAGGACCGACATGAAACACGCAAAGCCCCTGCCTTCTTATCTCGTCCAACGCTATCACGGCTGGCGAGCGACAACATATGCCACGAACGAATCCTGGTATCGCCGCCTCGCCGACGAGGGCCAGCACCCCCGCGCGATGGTCATTTCCTGCTGCGACAGCCGTGTCCATGTCACCTCGATCTTCGGCGCCGATCAGGGCGAGTTCTTCCTGCACCGCAACATCGCCAACCTGGTCCCCCCCTATCAGCCCGACGGCGCCCAGCACGGAACATCCGCCGCGGTCGAATACGCGGTGACCGCGCTCAAGGTCGCCCATGTGATCGTGCTCGGTCACTCGTCCTGCGGCGGCGTTGCGGGATGCCATGCGATGTGCTCGGGCGCGGCCCCTGAGCTTGAGGAGAAAAGCTCCTTCGTCGGTCGCTGGATGGACATCCTGCGCCCCGGCTACGAGCGTGTGAAAGACCTCGACCCGGCCGCACAGGTGCCCGCGCTCGAAAAGGAGGCTGTCCTGGTCTCGCTTGAAAACCTCATGACGTTCCCCTTCCTGAAGGCAGACGTGGAAGCGGGCCGCCTCACCCTGCACGGCCTCTGGCACGACATAGGCGAAGGCGCGGTCGAGCAATACGTCCCGGAGCAGAACAGCTTCAAGCGCATCTGAGGGGCCCCAGGCACCAAGTCCGCAATACTACCCTGCCTTTTTTCTTGCCCCAAATATCCTGGGGGGTTCGGGGGGCAAAGCCCCCCGCCTTATCGGATTTGCAAAGCAAATTCGAAACTAGCGCAGGACCTTGCCTTCCGGCCATTCCAGCTCGTAGCTCAGCGTGATCGCCCGCGTCTCGCCCGCGCCGAGCGCGAACTCCCAGGCCAGCACGCCCTGCCGCCCGTCCATGTCCTCCTCGCTCGGCGACGGCTCCGCGCGCCAGTCGATCTCCAACGCCTCCTGCTCCGAATAGGGCACCCGGTCAAAGAGCTTCACGGGCCAGCTCTCACCTGTGAGGTTCTCCACCTCGATACTCACCGCCTCGCTCAACTCGCTCGACCGCGAGATCATACCCCGATCACCCTCGTTGCGCGTCACGGTCCGCGCAAGCCTGAGCCCGTCGATCGCCCCGAAGGCAATGTCTGCCTCCCCGCCGACCGGAATCACCTCACCCAACCGCGACGCCCCAGCGAACCGGCCGTCCACGAAAAGGTTCACATGCCCGCTCGGCAGGATAAGCTCGCCCATGTCATTGGTGATCGAGGCCATCATGAAGCCCGTTTCGTCGTGAAGCGGAGCCGCAAACGCGCGCACCTGCGCATCGGTCTCCACGGTCCCCAGGGTGATCCTCAGCGCATCGGCCGCGTTGGCGATGCTCACGGGCTCGGGGTAATCATAGCTCACGGCCAGCCCGTCATAGCTCGGCACGGCCTCTGCGCTCTTGGCGTTGGCAGGCTCCATCAGCGGTGCCTCTTGCGAACGTGATTCGGAAAGCCCGTCCGCCTCGTATTGCACCGAGGCGCGCGGCATGGGCTCGGGCGGGTCGATCACGCGCCGCTGCCAGGCAAAGACCTCCCGCGGCTCGATCTGCTCGCTCGGGCGCACCGTCGAGAGCGTCAGGCGCACATCCTCCCAGTTCTCACCGGTATTCTGCGCCACAAGCGC
>JAWLEL010000046.1:0-11443 GCA_041686165.1 Lentibacter sp. | reverse complement strand
ACGGCCTGGATGCAGTCGCGCTACGACAAGGGCGAGAGCGAGGAAGAGCAGAAAGCCTATCTCAACTGTCCGATGGACAAGGCGCAATACGAGGCCTTCATCGACGCGCTGCTGGCCGCCGAGAAAACCGAGTTCCGCGAAGGCGAGACTGCGAAATACTTCGACGGCTGCCTGCCCATCGAGGTCATGGCCGAGCGCGGCCGCGAGACGCTGCGCCACGGCCCGATGAAGCCCGTGGGCCTGACCAACCCGCACAAGCCTGACGAAAAGGCTCATGCCGTCGTCCAGCTCCGGCGCGACAATGCGCTCGGGACACTGATGAACATCGTCGGCTTCCAGACAAAGATGAAATATGGCGCGCAGACGGAAGTTCTGCGGATGATCCCCGGGCTCGAAGAGGCCCGCTTCGCCCGCCTCGGCGGCATTCACCGCAACAGCTTCATCAATTCACCGACGCTGCTGGATAGCCAGATGCGCCTCAAGTCGGCGCCGCATATCCGCTTTGCCGGCCAGATCACCGGCGTCGAAGGCTATGTGGAATCCTCGGGCATGGGGCTGCTCGCGGGCCGACTTGCCGCCGCCGAAATGCTGGGCCGCCCCCTCGCGGCCCCGGCCCCAGAAACCGCGACAGGCGCGCTCGTCACCCACATCACCGGCGGCGCCGAGGCCAAGACCTTCCAGCCGATGAATGTCAATTTCGGACTCTTCCCGCCCGTGGACGGCGTCAAGGGCGGGCGCAAGCGCCGCACCGAGCGCTACAAGGCCTATACCGACCGCGCCAAATCCCTCTGGCAGGACTGGCTGGACGCGCAGGCCTGAGCGCGCTTACTCTGCCGCCATGACAGATTCCTTTCACGACATGGCCTGTGGCTGTTTCGATGGGTGGCGTGCGGCGGGCTGCCCGGGCTCGGCTTCGATGACAAGTCGCAGGACGCCCCGGCCCACCAGCCGAGCTTCGACGCCCCTGTCAACGCGGGCCGCGAAGCGTCGCATCAAGGAGCGCAGGCCGCATATCCGCGAGCGTGACATGAATTTCAACGCCTACATGATTGAAAAGCCGTGACTTTCACGACCCGCTTCGCGCCGAGCCCCACCGGGCCGCTGCATCTCGGCCATGCCTATTCTGCCCTCCGAGCCTTCGACATGGCGCAGGCCGCGGGCGGCACCTTCCACCTGCGCATCGACGATCTCGACAAGAGCCGCGCGCGCCCCGAATGGGAAGAACAGATCTATCATGATCTCGCCTGGCTCGGCCTTGACTGGCCCCGCCCCGTGCGCCGCGAATCCGAGCATCTCGACGCCTACAGGGCGGCGCTGGAACAGCTCTGGTCCATGGGGCTTCTGTTCCCCTGCTCCTGCACTCGCCGCGACATCCGCGACGCCGCCTCGGCCCCGCAGGAAGGCGCGCCGCTCCATGGCCCCGACGGGATTGTCTACCCCGGAACATGTCGCCACGTGCCTGACAGCTCCCGGCCCATGCCCGAGGGCGTGCTTCGCCTCCACATGGCCCGCGCCCTCGAAAGCGTCGGTGCGCCAATGTCCTTCGAGGAGACAGGGGCCGGCCCGCTGGGCGAGACCGGCCGGATCGCCCTCTCGCCGGCATGTCTCATCACGGAAGTGGGCGATGTGGTGCTCGCCCGGTCCGGCATGGGGGCCGCCTATCATCTTGCCGTGGTCATCGACGATGCCGTGCAGGGGGTGACGGATGTGGTCCGCGGCGAAGACCTCTTCACCGCCACCTACATTCACGTCCTGCTGCAAAACCTCCTCGGCCTGCCGATACCGCGCTATCACCACCACCGCCTCATCCGCGACGAGACGGGCAAGCGGCTGGCCAAGCGCGACGATGCACGCGCCATCGCCACCTTCCGTGCCGAGGGGGCCAGCCCCGCCGATATTCGCGCCATGGTCGGGCTCTGAGCGCGCGCTGCGTTAACCGTGTTAACGCCCGCCACACTGCCGGTCACACTGGGAACCGGGGGTGCACAGGCGGTGCACGCGCGGTGCACAGGTTGGCACCCCCCGTTTTCGGCGTTAAGGAACGGGTTAATCCGCCATCGGCGCCATCAACTCGCGCTCTTCGCCATCCGTCACGGAGGTGTAGAAACACGAGCGCCGGTTCGTATGACAGGCCGGGCCCTCCTGCCGCACGATGAGCAGAATACAGTCGCGGTCGCAGTCGATCCGCATGTCCACGAGCTCCTGCGTATGTCCGCTTGTCTCGCCCTTGATCCAGAAACTTTTTCTGGATCGAGACCAATAGGTTACGCGTCGGCTCTCAAGCGTCTTGGCAATGGACTCCGCGTTCATCCAGGCCATCATCAGAACCTCGCCCGAGCCTTCGGCCTGCGCAATCGCGGGGATCAGGCCCTTGTCATCATATTTCAGGCTGGCAGGATCGAAGAGCATAACTTGTCCTTTTCATCGAGGGTGCGCCCACCTATCTATGCCAAATCCAAGGAGGAATGGCCATGAGCGAAAACGCCGACCTGATGAAGCTCTACTCTGCCCGCATCCTCGCGCTCGCGGCCGATATCCCGCATCTCGAACGCCTCGATGAGCCGTCCGGCACGGCCCATCGCCGCGCGCCACTTTGCGGATCGACAGTCACGGTCGATGTGGCTGTAAAAGATGGCAGGATCAAGGACTTCGGTCAGGACGTGAAAGCCTGCGCGCTCGGCCAGGCGGCGGCTTCGGTCGTCGGTACGAACGCGATCGGCAGCACCCGAGGCGACATCCAGCGCGCCCATGATCAGCTCCTTGCCATGCTGCGCGAAGAGGGCCCCGCCCCCGAGGCACCGTTCGATGGGTTAGAGGTTCTGATACCCGCGCGCGACTACAAGAACCGCCATGCCTCGATCATGCTCTGCCTTGATGCCACGCTTGACGCGCTCGACGCTGCCGAACAGCCCGAGTGACAAAAAAACCGCCGCGCTCCACATGGGAGGCGGCGGGAAGTGCGTGTGAGCGTCACACCTGCGCGGATTGAGGGAAAGAGGCAGATCAGGCAGATCGGAAACCCTCAAGGTTGGGACAGGCAGGTCAGCTGCTGGCGCAAATCGGGACAGAAAGGCGCGCGGCGCAGGTCAGCTCACACGGGGCAGAAACGGGAAATCACATCAGGTTCGGAAGATGCAGAGAGCCGAGGAGTATGACCATCAGGGCCGCGGCGCCAATCGCATCCTGGAACAACGTGCCTCGCGAACGGGCGATAACGGCTTTGACATCCTTGATCATATCTGGCTCCTGCTCTTGCTTTGTTCTCTTGTTGCTGATTTGTTCTCATTTTCTTAACGCCATGTAAAGAACTTTCTGAGAACATTTGGCATGTTTTTGAGAACAGATAGGTTAACCTACTGAAATCAAACGGATTGCCTGATCCTGCTCCATGAGCCAGAGGAGAACGCGCGCCGCCTTCCCGCGGGCAGTTTGCAGGGCCGGATCATCCGCCAGCAGCTTTCGCGCGTCGCTTTGCGCGGTTTTCATCAGCGCGGTCTGGCTCTCCATGTCGGCCACGCGGAAGCGCGGCAGGCCGGACTGGGCCGTCCCGATCAGATCGCCTGACCCGCGCATTTCGAGGTCCACCTCGGCAATGCGGAAGCCGTCCTCGGTGTCACGCAAAGTGGTCAGGCGCCGCTCGCCGCCCTCGCTGAGCGGCGGGCGATACATCAGCAGGCAGGTCGAGGCCCCGCTCCCGCGCCCCACGCGGCCGCGCAGCTGATGAAGCTGGGCCAGTCCGAAGCTCTCGGCCCGCTCGATCACCATGATCGTCGCTCCCGGCACATCGACACCAACTTCGATCACGGTGGTCGCGACAAGCACACTTATCTGCCCCGCCTGGAAGGCGGCCATCGCCGCGTCCTTCTCCTCGGGGAGCATCTGCCCATGCACAAGCCCCACCTTCCCCTCACCAAGCGCCACGCGCAGCGCCTTGAAGCGCTCCTCCGCGCCGGTCAGGTCGACAGACTCGCTTTCATCGACAAGCGGGCAAACCCAGTAGGCCTGCCTGCCCTCGGCAATGGCCCCGCGCAGATGGTCGACCACTTCATCCATGCGCGCAGTCGAGACGAGCGCTGTCTTGATCGGCTGCCGCCCGGCGGGCTTTTCATCGAGCACCGAGACATCCATGTCGCCATATTGCGCCAGCGCGAGACTGCGCGGAATGGGCGTCGCCGTCATCACCAGCACGTCCGCGCTCAGCCCCTTCTTGCCCAGCTCCATCCGCTGGCGCACGCCGAACCGATGCTGCTCATCGACGATCGCCAGGCGCAAATCCTTGAAATGCACGTCATTCTGGAAGACGGCATGGGTGCCGACGAGAACATCGATCTCCCCCGCCGCCAGCGCGGCGAGCTTGTCGCGCCGCCCTGCGCCCTTGTCGCGCCCGGTGAGCATCTCGAGCCGGACCCCGGCGGCCTCGGCCAGCGGGGCGAGCCCGGCATGGTGCTGGCGTGCAAGTATCTCCGTGGGCGCCATCATGACCCCCTGCCCGCCCGCCTCGACGGCCATAAGCAGCCCCATCAGCGCAACCAGCGTCTTGCCCGCGCCGACATCTCCCTGCAGGAGCCTGTTCATGCGCTCGGGCCTGCCCATGTCCTGCTCGATCTCCGAGATGGCTTTGAGTTGCGCCCCCGTAGGTGCAAACGGCAAGCTTTCGAGAACCTTCTCGCGAAGCGCGCCGGTGCCCCGGCTCTCCTGCCCCTTGGCGCGTCGCCTGTGAAGTCGCGCCAGCGCAAGAGTCATCTGGTGGGCGAAGAACTCGTCATAGGCCAGCCGCTCGCGCGCCGGCGCATGCATTGCCAGCTCAGCAAGGGAGACCGGCGCATGCGCCGTGCGCAAGGCCTCCGCCCAGTCCGGCCAGGCGGCCTTTTTCTTCTGCGCCGGGTCGATCCAGTCATCCAGGTCGGGCAAGCGCTCCAGCGCCGAGCGCGTCGCCTTGAACATGACGCGTTGGCTCACGCCCGCGGTCAGCGGATACACCGGCTCGAACTGGGGCAGCTCGTCTGCCTCGCCCGCTGGCAACACATGGTCGGGATGAGTCATCTGGACGACGCCATCGAACATCTCGAGCTTGCCGGACACAACGCAGCGTTTACCTGTCGGTAAGATCTTTTGCAGATACTCGGAGCGCGCGTGAAAGAAAACGAGTTCGAACGTCGTCTGCGCATCCTCGACCTGCACCCGAGTGGGCCGGCCCCGCGCACGCGCCGGAATGTGCTTGATGACCATGACGTCGACAGTGGCGACAGTGGGCAGATCGAGGCCGACAACCGTCGGCCTGAGGCTGCGGTCCACGCCCGAATAGGGCAGCGTGAAGAGCAGATCACGCGGCTTCTCGACGTGCATATGCGCAAGATTCTGCGCGGTTTTGGGCCCGACGCCCTCAAGGGTTTCGAGAGCCGCGAAGAGCGGGAAGAGTTCTGGCGGGCGCGTGCTCATAGCCCGTCGATCAGGCTCAGCCAGCCATCCTCGTCGACGGTTTCGATGCCGAGCTCGGCGGCCTTCTTCGCCTTCGAGCCCGCGCCCGGCCCGGCGATGAGCAGATCGGTCTTGGCGGAAACGCTCCCGGACACCTTGGCGCCGAGCGCTTCGGCGCGGGCCTTGGCCTCGGCGCGGGTCATCTTCTCCAGCGTGCCGGTGAAGACGACTGTCTTGCCCGAGACAGGGCTGTCGCCCGCAGCCTGCTCGGCATCCTCTATTGAGAGTTCGGCGGCAAGCCGGTCAATGCTCGCGCGCTCCTCGGGCTGCGCAAAAGCCGTGACGAGCGAGCGCGCCATCACCTCTCCGACACCGTCGATACCGAGCAATTCCGCCCGGGCCGAGCTGTCTTCGTCCCGCGCGGCCTCCATCGCGGCGATGAAGGCGTCCCAACCGAGATAATACCCGGCAATGAGCTTGGCGGCCTGCTCGCCCACATGACGGATCCCGAGCGCGAAGAGTACCCGGGCAAAACCGATCCGGCGTTTCTCCTCGATCGCTTCGAAGAGCTTCTCCGCCGAGCGCGCGCCGTAGCCCTCGCGATTCTTGAGCTTGCTCAGGTTCTCCGCATCGCGCCTCTGCAATGTGAAAATATCCGCCGGCTCCCGGATGGGCAGTTGATCATCACTGTAGAACATCTCGATCTGCCGGGCGCCGAGACCGTCAATATCAAACGCCTTGCGCGAGACGAAATGCTTCAGCTTTTCAACAGCTTGCGCGGGGCAAATCAGACCACCCGTGCAGCGGCGCACCGCGTCGCCCTCCTCGCGGATCGCGGCCGAACCGCACTCGGGACAAGTCTCCGGGAAGACATAGGGGACCGCATCTTCAGGCCGCTTTGACAGGTCGAGATCGGCGATCTTCGGGATCACATCGCCCGCGCGGTAGACCTGTACCATGTCGCCGATGCGAACGTCCTTGCCGCCACGGATCTCTTCGCCCTTGTTGTCACGCCCGGCGATATAATCCTCGTTGTGCAGGGTTGCGTTGGAGACGACGACGCCCCCGACCGTGACAGGCGTGAGCCGTGCCACGGGGCTGAGCGCGCCGGTCCGGCCCACCTGGATGTCGATATCCTCGAGTCGCGTCCAGGCCAGCTCGGCGGGGAACTTGTGCGCGAGCGCCCAACGTGGCGTCGTGCTGCGAAACCCGAGGCGGCCCTGAAGCGCCAGGTCATTCACCTTGTAGACCACGCCATCGATGTCATAGGGCAGCTCGCCGCGCTGCGCCTCAATGGCGCGGTAATGCGCGATAAGCTCCTGCGCCCCCTTGCAAAGCTTCGTCAGCGGATTGGTCGAAAACCCCCAGTCCGCCAAGCGCTCGATCGCCGCCATCTGGGTTTCGGCGATGGGTTCGGATACATCGCCCCAGGCATAGGCAAAGAAGGCCAGCGGGCGGGATGCCGTGATATCCGGGTTGAGTTGGCGCAATGATCCGGCGGCCGCGTTGCGCGGGTTGGCGAAGGTCTTGCCGCCGCGCTCGGCCTGGCGCGCGTTGAGCGCGGCGAAATCGTCATGGCTCATGTAGACTTCGCCGCGCACTTCCAGCACGTCCGGCGCGCCTTCGAGCCGGCCAGGAATGCTATCGAGCGTGCGCGCATTCGCGGTCACGTTCTCGCCTTCGGTGCCGTCGCCGCGCGTGGCCGCCTGCACGAGCCTGCCGCCTTCATAGCGCAGCGAGAGGCTCAACCCGTCGATCTTGGGCTCGGCGGTGAAAGACAGCGCCTCCTCGCAGAGGCTGAGAAATTTCGCGACGCGCTGCGTGAACTCCTCGACCTCCGCGTCTTCGAACCCGTTCGCAAGCGACAGCATCGGGACCGCATGGCGCACCTTTGCAAACCCTTCGGCAGGCGCGGCACCTACCTGATCGCTTGGGCTGTCAGCGCGCTTTAACGAGGGAAAGCGCGCTTCGATCTCGGCATTGCGCCGCTTGAGCCGGTCATATTCGGCATCGCTGATCTCGGGCGCATCTTTTGCATGATAGGCCCTGTTGGCGGTTTCGATCAACTCGGCCAGCCGCGCAAGCTCGGAGTTTGCCTGCGCCTCGGTCAAGGCGTCGACGTCGATGGTTGCAGCCGCCTTGTCGCTCACTTCGGTCTCTCCCCAACGTAGTTCGCCCCGCGCAGAGCGCACGGTCTTGGTCGGGAGTTTGCCTCGTCGGGCGGGCAGCAGCAATATCGAAACCGTCGAACCGGTTGCGCGAAGAACAGGCCCCCCGGAAAGGAGCCAACGCGCCCAGACGAAAGCAGCAGTGCCGATTGTGAGGGTCTTAGGGCGTCAGGCGCCAAGCGCCAGCGGCGTCTCGTCGATCGTTCCAGGCTGCGGGTCGCGCAGGACATACCCACGGCCCCAGACGGTTTCGATATAGCTCTCGCCGTCTGTCGCGGTCGCAAGTTTCTTGCGAAGCTTGCAGATGAACACGTCGATGATCTTGAGTTCGGGCTCGTCCATCCCGCCATAGAGATGGTTGAGGAACATCTCCTTGGTCAGCGTCGTTCCCTTGCGCAGGCTCAGCAGCTCCAGCATCTGGTATTCCTTGCCCGTCAGATGCACCGACTTGCCCTCGACATCGACAGTCTTGGCATCGAGATTTACGATGATCTTTCCTGTCTTGATCACCGATTGTGAATGCCCCTTGGAGCGCCGGATGATCGCGTGTATCCGCGCGACCAGTTCTTCGCGGTGAAACGGCTTTGTCAGGTAATCGTCCGCACCGAAGCCGAACCCCCTGATCTTGTTCTCGGTATCGTCCGAGCCCGAGAGGATGAGAATCGGCGTTTCCACCTTCGCAAGCCGCAATTGCCGCAGGACTTCATGCCCGTTCATGTCCGGCAGGCCGAGGTCGAGCAGGATCAGATCGTAGTCATACAGCTTGGCCAGATCGATGCCCTCTTCCCCCATATCCGTCGTATAGACGTTGAGATTGGCATGGGTGAGCATCATCTCGATGCTCTTCGAGGTGGTCGGATCGTCTTCTACGAGCAGGACACGCATCGTCTGTTCTCCGCAATTTCATGTTTCTTCGGAATTAAACGTGAACAAAATTGGTTAACCCTTGGTTACCATAAGTCAAAATACCCTCCATACAATCCTAGATTGTATCTTTTGAACCCTTGATTGTGTCTTTTGAGCCCCTTCCCCTCCTTGGATGCGTCGTCTTCAGCCCCTCTTCACCATGCACCTGCACCGCGCGCACCCACTCCCGGAACTCTTCGTCGCTCAGCCCGTATGCCTTGAGCGCTTCAGCCTGTGTAAGAAGGCCATAGAGCACGGCACGGACCACCTTCGCCTTGCGCGAGGCAACCCAACGCCGCGTGTCCAAAGCTGGCAGATCCGCCCGGGTCAGCATGCTACCATCGGGCAGGCGAACGGCTCTTGGCCCATCGACTTTCTTGAGATACACGGCGCTCACCTTTTGTTGCTTCAGCAAAAGATTGCGCCATAGGGCTTAAAGGGTTATGAAACGCGCCTCTTGAGAAAACTAAGTTTTGGCCCATGTTTTCCTCATGTTTTCAACAAATCGCCCCTTCCGGCAAAAAACCGCCCGGTCGGGCAAACGGAGACACCGATGAACGCGCCAGTAGATATCAAGCTCAACTCGCTGGGCTTCGCCAAATCCCCGGCCGAGACACGTGTCGTCGTCGCCATGTCGGGTGGCGTCGACAGCTCAGTCGTGGCCGCCATGCTGGCGGAGGAAGGCTACGACGTGATCGGCGTCACTCTTCAGCTTTATGATCATGGCGCGGCCTTGGCCAAGAAAGGCGCCTGCTGCGCGGGGCTCGACATTCACGATGCGCGCCGCGTGGCGGAGGAAATGGGCTTTCCACACTACGTGCTCGACTACGAGAACATCTTCAAGGATGCTGTCATCGACGAATTCGCCGACAGCTATCTCGGCGGAGCCACGCCGGTCCCCTGTATCCGCTGCAATGAACGGGTGAAGTTCAAGGACTTGCTGGAGACCGCGCGCGACCTCGACGCCGATTGCATGGCGACGGGTCACTACATCCAGCGCAAGATGGGCGCGCACGGCCCCGAGCTGCACTCAGCCGAGGATGCCCGGCGCGACCAGTCCTATTTCCTGTTTTCCACGACCGCAGAGCAGCTCGACTACCTGCGCTTTCCGCTCGGCCATCTGCCGACCAAGGAGGCCACACGCGCGCTGGCGGAGAAATACGGCCTCAAGGTCGCTAACAAACCCGACAGCCAGGACATCTGCTTCGTGCCCAATGGCGACTATGCCGCCGTGATCGAGAAGCTGCGCCCCGGCGCGGCCGAGCCAGGGGAGATCGTCGACATGGACGGCAACGTGCTGGGCCAGCACGATGGTGTCATCCACTACACGATCGGCCAGCGGCGCGGGCTCGGGATCGGCGGCCTCTCCGATCCGCTCTACGTGGTCAAGCTCGATGTTGACACCAAACGCGTGATCGTCGGCCCCAAGGACGCCCTGGCAACCCGCATCGTGCCTGTCGCCGAGGTCAACTGGCTTGGCGATGGCGGCTTCGAGGACGCAGCCGAAAGGCGGATCGGCGTCAAGGTCCGCTCCACGCGCCCGCCGCGCGAAGCGCTCCTGCGCCCGACCGGGCCCACGACATGCGAGGTCGAGCTGCTGACCCCCGAAGAGGGCGTCAGCCCCGGGCAGGCCTGCGTCTTTTACGCGCCGGAAGGCGGCCGGATTCTCGGCGGAGGCTGGATCACCAAGAGCTGACCGGGCCTCTCCGAGGGCTTCTCGCGAAAGTGTTGACACAAAAAGTGAACATGAGTAGAACAAACGTGAAGTCAATCAAGAGAGGACGCGCAGATGCTTACCAGGAAACAGCTCGATCTGCTCGAATTCATCAACAAGCATGTGCAGCGCGACGGTGTGCCACCCAGCTTCGACGAGATGAAGGAGGCGCTCGATCTGCGCTCGAAATCGGGAATCCATCGGCTCATCACGGCCCTGGAAGAACGCGGGTTCATCCGTCGCCTTGCGCATCGGGCGCGCGCCATCGAGGTGGTCAAGCTCCCCGAGAGCCTCGGCGGCGCGCCCTCCGGCTTCACTCCGACAGTGATCGACGGTGACAAGCCCTCGTCCCCGCGCCCTTCAGACGCCCAGCCCATCAACCACGTGCCTGCGCAGGAATTGCCGGTGATGGGGCGTATCGCGGCGGGTGTGCCCATCGAGGCGATCAGCGAAGTGTCGCATAACGTCGCCGTGCCGTCGGCGATGCTGCGCAATGGCGGCGATCACTATGCGCTTGAAGTCAAAGGCGATTCGATGATCGAAGCCGGGATCAACAATGGCGATGTCGTCGTGATCCGCGAGACATCGACAGCCGAGAACGGCGATATCGTCGTGGCGCTCATCGAGGATCAGGAAGCCACGCTCAAGCGCTTCCTGCGGCGCGGCAATGCGATTGCGCTCGAAGCCGCGAACCCGGCCTACGAGACGCGCGTATTCCCCGAGGACCAGGTCAAGGTTCAGGGCCGTCTCGTTGGACTGATCCGAACCTATTGAAGAAGCGCCGTTCAGCGGCGTTCATGCTTGTTCCAAAGCCTGAGGCCCGTGATATCTCGGGTGGTTTGCGAGTCGATCCTGTCCGCCCGTAGATACAGGGCGACAGCCCCGCTCCGGCGCAGGCTTGCACGATCGAACACCTGGCATGGCTGCGGCGTCTCCAGCGTCGTGTAAACGACCAGGATGTCGCCTGCCTTGCAGGTCGCTTCGGGCATCTCCTTTTTGCGCCTGATGTGCTTGAGCCGGAGTCCATGCTCCCTTTGCGCGGCAGGCCATAGCGCCGCTGCCTCGTGCTGCAGGCTTGCGTCGCCATCATTCTCCAGCCAGTTCGCGGCGACAAAGCCGCTCCCCCGGTCTGCACTGAGCGCGCGGCCATTTTCCGTCATCAGCCCCACCAGCTTTCCATTGGCCGAAATCAACACGTCCGGGCGTTCGGTCTGCGCCCAAAAAACGAAGGCAAGCA
>JAWLEL010000402.1:0-2648 GCA_041686165.1 Lentibacter sp. | reverse complement strand
CGGCAGCCGCATTTCGCCGCCAGGCAAAAAGATCCGCGCGTTCGGGGCATCGGAGGTCGCCATGGCCGCGTTCAGGTTGTTGGTGATCACGGTCAGCCCATCGCGTGCGACAAGTGCCGCGGCCACCATGGCCGGCGTCGTGCCTATCGAAAAGAACAGCGTCGCGCCGTCCGGGATCAGTCGCGCGACATGCGCGGCGATGCGCCGTTTGGCCGCGACGTTCATCGCACTGCGGGCCGTGTAGGGCAGGTTCGCACTTGCCTCGATAAACGCGGCGCCGCCGTGCAGACGCCGCAACTTGCCCTGTTCGCACAGCGCCTTGATGTCGCGGCGCACGGTATGGGGTGAGACGCACAAGGCCTGTGCCAACTCGTCCACCATAACCCGTCCGCGGGCCTGGGCCATTTCGAGAATCGCCGACTGCCTGTTCATGTCCAACCTCCGCGTGCTCTTATGAGCAAGGTTCGTGACATGCGGGTGACAGACTTGCGCAAAAGGGTGTCGATGGCGTCGAGCCGCTCTTGCGCCTCCTCGGCATAAAGCCCCTCCGGGAAACGATTGAGATAAGCGCGGTAGCCCGGCTCATCCCCCTGCGCGCCGGTTTCCGACCAGAAGGTGCGATCCTGCCGTTCCTGCTCCTTCCGACGCTGGCGGTCTTCCTTTTCCAACTCTTCCGCCCGGCGTTCGGCCTGCGCATCCAGCCGTGCGATCTGATCCGCATTCAGGTACCCCGACGCTGTAAATCCGTTTTCATCTTGCCACGCGGTCACGGCCGCACGGGTGCCCTGACCAAAAATACCGTCGACACCACGTGTGTCGAAGCCCAGCAGGGACAGATCCTGCTGGATCTCGCGCCGTGCATCGCGCGGCAGGTCCAGATCAGCCTCGGCCTGTTTCTCCCGGTAGAAGGGCTCGGATCGGATGCTGGACAGGCGCTGCCGCGCCTCGGCGGCATACTGGCCTTCGGGGAAGGCGGCAAGGTAGGTCTCGTAACCAGCCTCGCTGTCTTCGGACACCGCCTCCTGCCAGGAAACAGCGTCCGCGGCAGCGCGATCTTCCGATTCCGTATCGGGTTCCATCGGGGAGGATGCCACGTCGGCACCAATGAACAAAGGCAGTTGACGAGGAACAAAACCATGAAGGCTCAACCCCGCCTGACGGGCCAGCGGCAAGACGTCGTCGCCCGTCATCTCGGACAGCTGATCGGTGAATCGTGCCACGTCACCTGCCGGACCGATCGCCGCGGTCACGCCTTGCGGAAGGTTCTGCACTGGCAAGGTGACGGAAAGGCCATCGGGCAAATCGCCCTCGATGTCCAACTGACCCAACACGAGCAGGGCGCGGCCCGGATATTCGGCAGCCACGGCGTAGACCGCATCCAGCGGAAAGCCGTCTGTCAGGACCTGACCGAGGGACAGTGATCCTGTCATGTCGGCCGGCAACAGATATGAGCTGAGGCGCATGAGGCCGAGCGCCAACCTGTCAGCTCTCTCAGCTGAAGACCCGAAATGTAGCCAAGACGATTTTGGCTCGCGCGACCGGGACGCCTACGTCATCTTCTCCATGAACCGTCACAACAGCAGATCCCCCAAGAACTCGGAGACAGGGGCTACGCCGGACATCCACAGGTGATCGCGGGCGCGCGAGGCGGCGACGTATAGCAGGTGTCTCTCGGTATTCATGATCTCGTCGAGCCGTGCTTCGTCATTCGCCGACAGTAAACGCTCTTCGAGCGGTACGATATCCTGATCGAGCGCCAAGACAGCGACGGCACGGTATTCGGCGCCCTTGGCCGAATGCATGGACATCACCCGGACCGGCACCATAGACGCCAATTCTTCCACGAGAGAAGAGGTTCGGACAAGGCACACGACGTCGTCACGTGGGACGCCGGCTTGCAAGAGGCTTTCGAGCCAGGCGTTAACCGCAGCCACCTCAACCGATCGTGACTCGAAGCTGTGCACCTCTGGGGCAGCCCCATCAAAGACCGATGTGACGCCAAGGCGGTTTTCCTCGCTTCCATCCGGCTCGACCAGCGTTTCCGGCAGCAGATCGTCACTGTAGCGGCGGATCTGGTGGGACGTGCGGTAGTTCACCTTGAGGCTGCGGGATCGGCCCCGGATCTCGACCCCAGTTGCCGCCCATGGGAATGGTGCCCGGAAGATGCGCTGACCGATATCTCCGGCGAAGAACAGACCGTTCTCCAAACCGCCGAGGGCTTTGCCCAGAAATCGCAGCTCGGGCACGGAAATATCCTGCGCCTCGTCGATCACGGCATGGGTGAACGGGAACGCGTCGGTCTCGGCAAGGTCATGGGCCATTTGCGCCTCGGTCTTCTTGCCTCTGCTGGTCAACTCGGCGCGTAATGTCTCGAAAATCGCCCAAGCCGCATCGCGCCGCGCGGCGGGCATCCGGACCTTGCGACCGAGGCGCGGCAGGTTCCGATAGGTATCGAGATCCCGGACATCCCACGCATCAACGACAAGGCTCCACTCGTCGTAAAGGAAATCGGTGGTGAAGGGGGCCTCGTTGGCGGCGGCACCATCACCCAGAAGCGCGCGGATCTCGTCCTCGGGCGCGATTTCAAAGGGACCAAATCGCTCGGCGTGCAGCGCCGCGATCAGGGGCCCGAGGGCGGTGACTGTTAT
>JAWLEL010000045.1:0-11502 GCA_041686165.1 Lentibacter sp. | reverse complement strand
GGCGGCATCCTTGCCGACCACGTAGGTGATCGAGCCGAGCGTGTGGCCGGGCGAAAGCATGACGCGCACATCGAGGTTGCCGATCTTGAATGTGTCGCCGTCGGCGAAGAGGTGATCGAAGTCTTCTTCCGGGGCGAAGGCATCGGGGAGGTGGTAGAGCTCTCTCCACAATTCAGCGATGTCCTTGACCTTCTCGCCGATTGCATTGGGCGCGCCGAGACGCTCTTTCAGCCAATACGAGGCCATCCGGTGATCTGCATGAGGATGGGTGTCGAGAATCCACTCGACCTCGAGATTCTCCGCTTCGACAAAGCGCAGGATTTCCTCGGCTGCGTCCGTGTCGGCGGCCGCCCCTGCGGGATCGAACCCCATGACGACGTCGACAAGCGCTGCCTTGCGCGTCTGCGGACAGGCGACGATATACTGGATGCTTCCTGTCGGCTTTTCGTAGAAGCCGAAAACATCAGGCGAGTCGTTTCCTTTGGAGGGGCTGTGTTTCGAGAACATTTGCAATCCTTTCACTTGATGAGAGGCAAACTCTGTTCAGGCGGCAGAGTTCCTACCACTCTACGGGCTTATGAGCATAATCGAAGAAGCCGCCGGTCTGGTCCGGTGTCAGGTTTTCCATGACATCGCACAGGTGCCCGGCCGCCTCTTCGGGAGAAATGGTCTTGTGCCGCGCCGCATAGTCGGCGGTGAAATCCGTCGCGACCGTGCCGGGATGCAATGCGACGGCGATTGCCTCCCTGTGGCTGCGTCCCAGCTCGATCGCGGCACCGCGCATGATCTGGTTCGCCGCGGCCTTGGAGGCGCGATAGGCATGCCAGCCACCAATCTGGTTGTCTCCGATCGAACCCACCCTTGCAGTCAAAACGGCCAGCACCGAGCGGCCTTTCCTGGGGAGCAGTCGCGGCGCATGGCGCAGAACATAGGCCGGCCCAAGCGCGTTCACGGCGAAGACGGGCTCGAAGTTCTCCTGGCGGATCTGGCTGAGGGCCTTCTCCGGCGTAGCGTCTTCAGCGGCGAGAATGCCGCTGGCGACGAAGATCAGATCGAAGGGGCCATCAAGCGCCCCGAGCACGGCATCGACCGAGGCCTGCTGCGTTACATCGAGTCCATCGGACCGGCGAGACAGCCCGGTGACGCAGTAGCCCCGCGCTTTAGCTTCTTGTGCAACTGCCGAGCCGATACCACCTGATGACCCTATGATGAGCGCGCGCTTGTCCATGGCTCCAAGCTAGGTGTTCGCGGCCTCATTGCAAGCAGGGGCTGCACAGGAGAAACACCTTGAAGTTGCGAGTCATTTGCAATTACATTCCGACGACTCACGGAAAGGTGCCCCATGCTACGTTCTTTCGCTTTGCTGTTTTCCCTCGCGTTCGCCGCGCCGGCGGCGGCCGAGGACAAGCTCAAGGTGGTCACCACCTTCACGGTTCTGGCCGACATGGTGCAAAACGTGGCTGGAGAGGCGGCCGAGGTCGTCTCGGTCACGAAGCCGGGCGCGGAAATTCACGGCTACCAGCCCACGCCACGCGACATCGTCCGCGCCTCCGACGCGGATCTGGTCCTCTGGAACGGGCTCAACCTCGAGCTCTGGTTCGAGCAGTTTCTGGACAACCTGGGCGATGTTCCATCGGCCACGCTTTCGGACGGAATCGAACCGATCTCGATCGGGTCGGGAAGCTATGAAGGCATGCCCAACCCCCACGCGTGGATGGGACTCGAAAATGCGCTTGTCTATATCGCCAACATCGAGGCGGCGCTCTCCAAGGCCGACCCCGACAATGCCGAGGTCTACGCCGCCAACGCGGAACGCTACGCCGCAGAGCTGCGCGCCGCTCTGGAGCCGCTCAAGGCGCAGATCGAGACCATCGACGAAGACGAGCGCTGGCTGGTGAGCTGTGAAGGTGCCTTCAGCTACCTGGCCCGCGACATGGGGCTCAAGGAGCTCTATCTGTGGCCGATGAACACCGACCAGATCGGCACGCCGCAGCAGGTCCGCAAGGTGATCGACGGGGTGCGCGCCAATGACATTCCCGCCGTCTTCTGCGAAAGCACCGTCAACACCGCGCCTGCCGAGCAAGTTGCCCGCGAGACGGGCTCGGCCTATGGCGGTGAGCTTTACGTCGACAGCCTGAGCACGGCGGACGGCCCTGTCCCAACTTATCTCGATCTCATGCGCGTGACGACGGAGACGGTCGTGCGCGGCCTGACGGGAGGCTCTGAATGAGCCATGGCATAGAAGCGCGCAACCTTACCGTCACCTACCGCAACGGCCACACGGCCCTGCGAGATGCGAGTTTCGAGATCCCGCGCGGGACGGTGACGGCGCTTGTCGGCGTCAACGGCGCGGGGAAATCGACTCTCTTCAAGGCGATCATGGGCTTCGTTCCCGTGGCCCAGGGCAAGATTACCCTTCTCGGGCGCCCCGTGCGCGAGGCCCTCAAGGACAGTCTCGTGGCCTACGTGCCGCAATCCGAGGAGGTGGACTGGGCGTTCCCGGTGCTGGTCGAGGATGTGGTGATGATGGGCCGCTATGGTCATATGGGCATGATGCGCCGGGCCGGGAAGGCCGACCACGCCGCCGTCGACAAGGCGCTGGCGCGTGTGAACATGCAGGATTACCGGAAGCGGCAGATCGGAGAGCTTTCCGGCGGGCAGCGCAAGCGTGTCTTCCTCGCCCGTGCCCTGGCGCAGGAGGGACAGGTGATCTTGCTGGACGAGCCGTTCACCGGCGTTGACGTGAACACCGAGAACCAGATCATCGCTCTCATGGGCGAGTTGCGCGAGGAGGGGCGCGTTATGCTTGTCTCGACGCACAATCTGGGCTCCGTGCCAGAATTCTGTGATCGCACCATTCTCGTCAAGGGGACGGTTCTGGCTTCCGGGCCGACAGACGAGGTCTTTACCCGCGACAATCTGGAGCGTGCCTTCGGCGGAGTCCTGCGCCACTTCACGCTCGGCGGCGATACGCTGCATGAAGACGGCGACGACCGCGCCGTGACCATCCTAACCGATGATGAGCGCCCCTTCGTGCAATATGGCGAGCAGACGCAGCGACAGGAGCGCGAGTGATGAGTTGGCTCGAGCCCTTCGCCTATGGCTACATGATCAACGCGATCTGGGTGTCTGCCCTTGTCGGCGGGGTCTGCGCCTTCTTGTCGGCCTATCTCATGCTGAAAGGCTGGTCGCTCATCGGCGACGCGCTCTCGCATTCCGTGGTGCCGGGCGTGGCAGGGGCCTATATGCTCGGACTGCCCTTCGCGCTGGGTGCCTTCATCGCCGGCGGGCTGGCCGCAGGGTCCATGCTTTTTCTCACGGAGCGGTCGGGCCTCAAGACCGATGTGATCATCGGCCTCATCTTCACCTCGTTTTTCGGGCTTGGCCTGTTCATCGTCTCGGTCAGCCCCGTCTCGATCGACCTGCAGAGCATCACCATGGGCAATATCCTGGCCATCACGCCGGAAGACACGCTTCAGCTCGCGCTCATCGGCGGCGTGACGCTGGCGGTGCTGCTGTTCAAGTGGAAAGACCTGATGGTGACGTTTTTCGACGAGAGTCATGCCCGCTCCATCGGGCTTGATCCGACGCGCCTCAAGGCGGTGTTCTTCGTGCTCCTGTCGGCCTCCGTCGTGGCGGCGATGCAGACCGTGGGGGCGTTTCTCGTCATCGCGCTGGTGGTGACGCCGGGCGCGACGGCTTATCTTTTGTGTGACCGTTTCCCGAGGTTGATCCTGGTTTCCGTGGCTATCGGCACTCTGACCAGCGCGGCCGGGGCCTACGCGAGCTACTTCCTCGACGGGGCCACGGGCGGGATCATCGTCTGCCTGCAAACCGCGCTCTTCCTCCTGGCTTTCTTCTTCGCGCCCAAGCACGGGCGGCTGGCGTCGCGCCGCCGTGCGGCGGAGGCGCTCACCGAGCCACGCGAGGTGCGCCCGTGAGCGAGCTTCTTCTGCCCTTCCAGTTTCCCTTCATGCAGAACGCCTTCCTGATCGCGGCGCTGATTTCCGTGCCGACGGCGCTGCTCTCGTGCTTTCTCGTGCTCAAGGGCTGGGCGCTGATGGGCGATGCGGTGAGCCATGCCGTGTTGCCCGGCATCGTGCTGGCCTATGTGCTCGGCGCGCCGTTGATCATAGGGGCTTTCGCTGCCGGCATGCTTTGCGCGCTGGCCACCGGGTATCTCGCCGAGCATAGCCGCGTGAAGCAGGACACTGTCATGGGGGTCGTGTTCTCGGGCATGTTCGGCCTCGGGATCGTGCTTTACGTGAGCATCGAGACAAGCGCGCATCTCGATCACATTCTCTTCGGGAACATGCTGGGCATCTCCGCCGAAGAGCTCTGGACCACGGGCAGTATCGCCCTCGCGGTTTCGGCTCTGCTCCTCGTGAAATGGAAGGATCTGCTGCTGCATGCCTTTGATCCGGCTCAGGCCCAGGCCTTGGGCCTGCCCGTGCTCTGGCTGCATTATGGGCTTCTGACTGCGCTCTCGGCGACGATCGTGGCGACTCTTTCCGCCGTGGGGCTGATCCTCGCCATCGGTCTGTTGATCGCACCGGGGGCCATCGCGTTTCTCATCGTGCGCGAGTTCCGCGCCATGCTCTGGGTGTCGGTGCTGGTTTGCCTGGGGTCCTCGCTCACGGGAGTCTATGTCAGCTTCTATCTGGACAGCGCGCCAGCCCCGACCATCATTCTCATACAGACCGCGCTGTTCATCGCGGCCTTCCTGAGAAAGCTTTCGCAAACGCGCGCCGCATCGCGGGGCTAACGCGTTCTGCCGGGCCAGGAGCTACCGGGCGAAGAGAAAACCCTGGCCGGGGGTCAGATGCGGAAGATCGGCTGCAGGAGCTTGGGCACGAAGGAGTTGAACTTCAGCGCGGCGTCGGTCGCGGCAAGGCAAATACAGGGATCGCCCTTCTCGGCGACGGGCTGGTGCTCCACGTTGGCATCGGCCAATTCCAAGTCGCCGACGCCAAAGCGCCCGCCCTCGTCGGAGAAGGCCCCTTGCAAGACCAGGGTCAGCTCGAGCCCGCCATGGGTATGGTCAGGCACGTCAAGCCCCGGCGGAATATAGAGCAGGCGGACCGAACCGGATTCGTTGCGCCTGAGAATCTGCTGGCGCACACCCCGCCCCAAGGGCTTCCACTTGGGGGGGCGGCCCTTCAGCGCTTCCATCACGGGGGCCGGGAAAATGCCGGAGCGGTTATACACGGGGGTGTCTTCCACCGCCTCGTCGAGCCGCGCCATGACGCTATCGAGAAGATTTTCTGACAGCTCGGCGCCTTCATCGGCCTCGATGAGCGCCCCGCCGGCAATCTCGTGAGCTTCGAACCGCGCGCGACATTCGTCGCACATCGACACATGGGTGGCGACGACAAGCGCGAAGGGCTCGGACAGTCTGCCGCTCGCATAGTCCAGCAGCAGCGCATCAGGGATATGGTGTTTGATCGTCATGATTTGCGAATTCCGTCAAGTTCGTGGCGGAGCTTTTCAAGGCCCAGCCTGATCCGTGATTTTATTGTCCCCAGTGGCAGGCCTGTTTCGGCCTCGATGTCGGTGTGGGATAGCTCTCCCAGATAGGCCTTTTCGACCATCTCCCTTTGTGCCGGTTTCAGCTTGGCCAGGGCCGCTTTCAGCGCGGTGACTTCCTGGTCCAGCGCGAGAACCTGCCCGGCGTCGTCCTCGGCGTCTTCACTCGGTGCCTTAAGTGCCTCGGGCAGGGGGCGGTTTTCCTTGCGCAGGACGTCAACCTGCCGGTTCCGCGCGATCTGGTAGATCCAGCTCGACACCTGGGCGCGCGACGGATCGAACATATGCGCCTTGCGCCAGATGGTAAGCATCACGTCCTGCACGACGTCCTCGGCCTGGCCGGAACTCAGCCCGCCGCGCATGGCCACGCCTTTCAGGCGCGGTCCGAAATGCGCAAAGAGCTTCGCAAAGGCTCTCTTGTCTCTGTCATCGCGCACAGCGAGCATCAGACGGGTCTCTTCCGAATAGTTTTTCAAACCTGATGTGCCCTGCTCAACTTCATGATCCCCCATGGACCCAACCCTAACGGGCGAGGCCGCATGCGCAAGTTCCGGTTCTGACTCAAGACACAACATAGGCCGTTTACGCTGCTTCCCGCGAGGTAGATCATATTTTCAGATCGCAATGTGATCTGTCGCCAATCGGGAGGCGTAGACCCCTTAAATAAAACGGAGAGATCATGTCATTTGACGCACCACCCCCAAAGCGGCAGCGTATTGCCATCGTCGGCGGCGGCATTTCGGGCCTCGCTGCGGCATATCGCCTGTCGCCCCAGCATGACGTGACGCTCTTTGAAGCCCGCGCGCGCCTTGGCGGCCATGCGCGGACGAAGATGGCGGGTTTGAACGGGGATCAGCCGGTCGATACCGGATTTATCGTGTTCAACTACGTAAACTATCCGCATTTGACGCGCATGTTTCAGGACCTAGACATTCCTGTCGAGAAATCCGACATGAGCTTCGGCGCCACGATCGACGAGGGGCGCGTCGAATACGGCCTTCAGACCCTGCGGAATGTCTTCGGGCAGCGGCGCAACGCGCTTCGCCCCGGATATCTGCGGATGATCAAGGATGTGCTTGCCTTCAACGCGCGTGCCGAGAAGCTGGCCACCTCCGACGACATGACCGTGGCCGAACTGGTGCGTGCCCTGGGAGCCGGCGAATGGTTCGAGCGTTACTACCTGATGCCCATCTGCGGTGCGATCTGGTCGTCGCCCACACAAGACATCCGTGATTTTCCGGCCAGGTCTCTGGTCCGGTTCTTTGCCAACCATGCCTTGCTCACCGCGACCGAGCCGCACCAGTGGTATACCGTCTCGGGCGGCTCGGTGCAGTATCTCACGCGGCTGGAGCGACACCTGCGCGCGACCGGCGTCAATTTCCGCCTCGGCGCGCCTGTGAAGGCCGTCAAGCGCAACGCGGGCGGTGTCACTGTCTCCACGGCGCAGGGGGGGCCGGAGACATTCGATCATGTGATCATGGCCTCGCATTCGGATACGTCTCTCAAACTTCTTGCCGACCCCTCGGCAGAGGAGACCCGCCTTCTGGGCGCGGTCAAGTATCAGGACAACGAAGTGATCCTGCACCGCGATACGGCCCAGATGCCGAAGCGCCGCGCCTGCTGGTCGAGTTGGGTCTACAAGGCGGATGGCGATGTAGAGCGCCCGGCGATCGGCGTGACCTACTGGATGAACCGGCTGCAGAACATCCCTGAAAATGATCCGATGTTCATTTCGCTCAATCCCTACCTGCCCGTGCGCGACGAAATGATCTATGATGTGAATACTCTCCGTCACCCGGTTTTCGACGGCCCCGCACTCAAGGCGCAGCAGGAGATCAAGCAGATGCAAGGCACGCGGAACACATGGTTTGCGGGCGCGTGGCTGCGCAACGGCTTTCACGAAGACGGCTTTGCCAGCGCCGTGCGCGTGAGCGACGCGCTGGAGCGCGCCTTCGCATGAGTTTCGAGCCGCAGCATATCGCGGGCACGACGACCCATGCGCGCAGGGGCGATATCAAGAACGCCTTTCGCTATTCTGTCGATTACGTTCTGATCGATCCGCAAGCCGAGCGCACCCCGGCCTTGTTCTCTCGTAATGGCTTCAATCTCGCGGCCGTGCAGGACCGCAATCACGGCGGCCCACCCAAGGAAGGCCGTGGCTTGCCCTGGGCCGAAGAGGTCTTCAAGGATGCCGGACTTGACCCCTCGCGCATACTGCTGCTCACGCAGCCAAGCTTTCTGGGCTACATTTTCAATCCGGTGAGTTTCTGGCTCGCTTTTGACGGGGACGCGCTGATCGCCGTCATCGCCGAGGTGACAAACACAATGGGCGATCGGCACAGCTACCTGTGCCGCAATCCGGGCTTCTCACCGATCGAGCGGCAGCACGCGATCGAGGCCGAGAAGGTCTTTCATGTTTCGCCCTTCCAGGACGTTGCGGGCAGCTACCGGTTCAACTTCGACATCACCCAAGAGAAGATCTCTATTCGAATCGCCCATGAGAACGGCGGCGAAGGCGTGATCGCGACGCTTTTCGGCCCGCGCGCTCCGCTGACGAACGGGCGTATCCTCTGGTCCGCGTTGCGCCGCCCTCTGGGCCCCGCACGCGGCTCACTGCTCATCTTGTGGCAGGCACTCAAACTCAAGCTCAAGGGCGCGCGCTTTCGCCGCCGCCCCTTGCCACCGGAACAGGAAGTAAGCTGATGGGATATCTCACCAAACGCGTCAAACACGACTTTCTCGACACCTGCGCGCAGCTCGATGAAGGGCGGCTCGACATCGTCACCCCCGAAGGGGAGCGCCACAGCTTCGGGCAGGGCGGAGTCGAGGCCGAGATGGTGCTGCACGACTGGTCGGTCATCACGGCCATCGCCGCGCGCGGAGATGTTGGCCTCGGCGAAACATACGTGGCTCGGCTCTGGGACACGCCCAGCATAGATGCATTGGGGCAGGTGGCGATCTCGAACCTCAACACCCTCGCGCCCTATGCCTACCCCAACCGCTGGAACACGCTCAAATTCCGCGCGGTCGACCGCCTGCTTCGTGCCAATTCGGTGCGCGGTGCGGCGCGCAATATCCGCGCGCACTACGACACGGGCAACGAGTTCTACCAACTCTGGCTTGATGAGGGCATGAGCTATTCTTCGGCGCTCTTCACCCCCGGTGATACTGACCTCACCCGTGCCCAGAACCGCAAGCTTGACCGCATCCTCGCGCGCCTGAATACCGGCGAGCGCGTGCTTGAAGTCGGCTGTGGCTGGGGCAGCTTTGCCGAGCGCGCCGCCGAACAGGGGAGGGATGTGACGGCGATCACCATCTCAAGGGCGCAGAAAGGCTATGCCGATGCCCGCCTCGACGGGCGCGCGCAGGTCGAGCTTTGCGATTATCGCAATGCTTCGGGACGTTACGACAACATTGTCTCCATCGAGATGATCGAGGCCGTCGGCGAGCGTTACTGGCCGAGCTATTTCGCCATGCTCAAGGAGCGCATGGCCGAGGGAGGCCGGGCCGTCATCCAGGCGATCACCGTGCCCGACGCCTATTTCGACATTTATCGCTCGGGGTCGGATTTCATCCGCCAGTATACCTTTCCCGGTGGAATGCTTCTCTCCGATGCCGTTATCTCGGACGAGGCCCGCCGCGCGGGCCTGCAGGTAAAAGACAGCTTCGCCTTCGGTCAGGACTACGCCGCGACGCTGCGCCACTGGTCCTCCCGCATGCAGGCGGCCAGGAAGCGGATCGAGGCTCTGGGCTATTCGGAGGAAGCCTTTCGAAGCTGGCAATTCTACCTTGAAATCTGCGCCGCCTCCTTCGCCGTGCGCCAGACCGATGTGGTGCAGGTCGAGCTGGCCCATGCGTGAGCTTCCCGCGTGACCAATATCAGGGTCGGTCTCTTCGCGCTGATGCTCGCCGCTGCGGGCCTGCCGCTCTACATTCACCTGCCGCGCTATGCCAGCGCCGAGCTGGGGATGAGCCTGTCGGCGCTGGGCGGCTTGCTGATCGGCTTGCGGGTGCTTGATTTCGTGCAAGACCCTTTGTTGGGGCGTTTGATCGACCGGTTCCCGAATGCACGTCGCCTCTTCGCGGCCCTGGCGCTGGGCGGGTTGGCAGCCGGGTTCGCGCTTGTCTTCAGCTACCTGCCGGAGGCGGGCCGCATCTACTGGCTCGCCGGTGGCCTTGCGCTCCTCTTCACGGCGCACAGTCTCGGAACCATCCTCTTTTACGGGCAGTCGGTCGCTATCGCGGGCGGGGAGGCCGGGCTGGTGCGTCTTGCGGGGTTTCGCGAAGGCGGCAGCCTGATCGGTGTGCTGCTCGCCGCCCTTGCGCCCACCGTTTTCGTGGCGCTCGGCGCTGGGGGCGGTGGCTATCCCGCCTTCGGCTATGCGCTCTTGATCCTTGCGGGTGCCGTCTTCCTGCTCACCAGACCGCTCTGGCGCTTCGAAGGGCCGGAGACCTCGCCCATGCAGCTCTCGGCGTTGCGCGAAGCGGGGGGTATCCAGCTCCTGCTGATCGCCCTCGTCAATGCGCTGCCCGTGGCGCTGACATCGACGCTCTTTCTGTTCTTCGTCGATGACCGTCTTGGCCTGCCCACCCTTGCCGGGCCGCTGCTGATGCTCTTCTTTCTCGCGGCGGCCGCGTCCGTCCCGCTCTGGTCGATCCTCGTCAAACAGCATGGCGCGCGGCGAATCCTGCCGCTGGCCATGTCATTGGCGATCATCGCCTTCATGGGGGCGGCTTTCCTGCCCGAGGGCGCGGCCTTCGGCTTCGCGCTGATCTGCCTGGCCTCGGGCGCGGCGCTGGGGGCGGACATGGTGATCCTTCCCGTTCTCTTTTCCACGGCCCTCGCGCGCGCCGGGCTTTCGGCGGGGACAGCCTTCGGCCTGTGGAATTTCGCCGCGAAACTGTCGCTCGCCATCGCCGCCGCCGGGGCGCTGCCTGCGCTCCAGTTCGCCGGTTACGCGCCCGGCGAGGACAACAGCGAAAACGCCCTTGTGGCGCTGTCGCTGGCCTATGCCGTCGTGCCCTGCATCATCAAGATCGTCGCGATCATCCTCGTCGCGCGCTTGCCTCAAGAGGTAAATACATGAGTTGGTTTTTTCTTGTCATCATCGCGCTTCTCGCGCTGGTCGCTCTCCGGCCCGGCTTTTCCTTCAGGAGCCAGACGCCGGTCGACTATGCAGCCAAGGAGCCAGCCTTCGACATTCGCGAGCATCTGAATGGGGCGCTTGTTTCCGAAGGCATGATCTATGGCCCGAGGGGGCGGGTCACGTCGCGCTTCATCGCCCGGTTCAAGGGCGAGTGGGATGGCGAGACCGGCACGCTGGCCGAGAGCTTCCAATACGATACGGGCAACAACCAGGAGCGAAAATGGCACCTCGCGATGGGTAAGGATGGTCACTTTACCGCCACGGCAGATGACATCATCGGCACGGCCACGGGCCGTCAGATGGGCGCGGCGGTTTCGATGAAATACAAGATCCGCCTTCCCGCAGAGGCCGGCGGACATGTGCTCACGGTCACCGACTGGCTTTACCTGATGGAGAACGGCAATATTCTCAACCGCTCCGAGATGCGCAAGTTCGGGCTCAAGGTGGCCGAGCTGATCGCCACCATCAGACCTGAGGAGTAGGGCGGATGTTCAACGGAAAACGCTACTGGATCATCGGGGCCAGCGAGGGGCTCGGCGAAGCGCTTTGCCACAAGCTCGCTGACGCGGGCGCGCATCTCATCCTCTCGGCGCGCTCCGAAGACAAGCTCGAGGCGCTGGCGCGAGACCTCCCGAGCGCCGATGTCGTGCCCTGTGACGTGACTGACAGGGACAGCGTGTCCAAGGCCGCCGCCAGCGCAGGTGCGATAGACGGGATGGTCTATCTTGCGGGCTACTACGATCCGATGAAGGCGCAGGACTGGGAGGCGCACGCCGTCGAGCAGATGTGCAATGTCAACTTCATGGGGGGTATCCATGTTCTTGGAGAG
>JAWLEL010000044.1:0-11589 GCA_041686165.1 Lentibacter sp. | reverse complement strand
CCCTCGATACAGTAATTTGCCTCGACATGGTGCTTGTATTCCAGCTCCTGGCGGGTTCCGGCCTTCGCCACCGTGTCATGGAAGGAATACCCCAGGCCATCACGCGCGAGCAGCAGGCGGCGGCTTTCGAAAGCCGCGCCTTTTGCGTGATCGGCCGTGCCGAGTATGTCGGAAAGCGTCTTGACGAACATGAACTGTCTCCCTTTCGAAAGCCAGCTTATCGCGCGGCAAGCCGTTTCGAAACCGCTTGAACCAAGGCGCTTCGAAGCGCCTTATCCGCCAAGGAAAAACGCCCCGCCTTTTACAAGGCGGAGCGTTCCGAATTCGAGTTGAAAAGGCTTTTCGAAAAGCCTTATCCCTTTTCCTCGACGATCTCTACGAGATGCCGGATCTTGTTGATCATACCGCGCACGGAAGGCGTGTCTTCCAACTCACGGGTCTTGTGCATCTTGTTGAGGCCGAGCCCGATAAGCGTCTGGCGCTGCTTCTCGGGACGGCGGATCGGGGAGCCGATTTGTTTGACTACGATGGTCTTGGCCATTGTGCTTTCTCCTTACGCGTCTGCGGCTTCGGGGGCCGGTGCGTCATCCTTCTTGAGGATGTCGGCAACCTTCTTGCCGCGGCGCTGCGCGACCATGCGAGGGCTGCTTTCATTCTGAAGGCCGTTCAGCGTGGCGCGGATCATGTTGTAGGGGTTCTGAGAGCCGACAGACTTTGCAACAACGTCCTGGATGCCGAGCATCTCGAACACGGCGCGCATCGGGCCACCGGCGATGATCCCTGTACCTTGCGGCGCCGTCCGCATGACGACCTTGCCCGCACCGTGACGGCCATAAGTATCGTGGTGCAGCGTGCGCCCTTCGCGCAGCGGCACACGGATCATCTGGCGCTTGGCCTGCTCTGTCGCCTTGCGGATCGCTTCGGGCACTTCCTTGGCTTTGCCCTTGCCGAATCCGACGCGACCCTTCTGGTCGCCCACGACGACGAGTGCGGCGAAGCCGAAGCGCTTACCACCCTTGACGGTTTTCGAAACACGGTTGATCGCGACCAGGCGATCTGCAAATTCCGGGGTCTCGTCGCGGTCGCGGCCACGGCCCTTGCGGTTGTCACGTTCTGCCATTTGGCATTCCTTTTCTTCAGGTGGCGCGCTCGGCGCCTGATTGTCTCAACTCCAGTGAGCGTGGATACGCCCCCGAGTCATCGGGGCGGCGAAACTCGCCGCCCGCAAGTCTTCATATCTTCAGACCGCCTTCACGCGCAGCGTCAGCCAGAGCCTTCACCGTACCATGATAAAGATACCCGCCACGGTCGAAATACGCCTCTTCCACGCCGGCCTTCTTTGCGCGCTCGGCAACCGCAGCGCCGACTTTCGTCGCCGCTTCGGCGTTGTTCTTGCCGACCATGCCCAGGTCTTTCTCGAGCGTCGATGCGGCGGCGAGTGTCACGCCGTTTACATCGTCGATCAGCTGAACGCTGATGTTCTTGTTCGAGCGGTGCACGGAAAGACGCATCTTGCCCGCGTTCACCTTGCGAAGTTTGTTCCGGACGCGCAGGCGGCGCTTGAGGAACAGGGTCCGTTTGCTGTTTGCCATCTGTCTGGTCCTTACTTCTTCTTACCTTCCTTGCGGAAGATATACTCGTCTTTGTATTTGATGCCCTTGCCCTTGTAGGGCTCCGGGCTGCGCCATTCACGGATGTTCGCCGCGACTTGTCCGACAAGCTGTGCGTTATCGCCTTCGATGACGATCTCCGTCTGCTTGGGGCAGGTCACTGTCACGCCCGCAGGCACCTCGAAGTTCACTTCATGCGACAGGCCGAGGTTGAGCTTCAGCGTGTTGCCCTGAATCTGGGCACGGTAGCCGACGCCGTTGATCTCGAGCTCTTTCTTGAAGCCTTCGGTCACGCCATGCACCATGTTCGCGACAATCGTGCGGCTCATGCCCCACTGCTGACGCGCACGCTTGGATTTGCCACGCGGTGTCACTGTCACGGAGTTGTCCTCCATGGCGAGCGAGACATCATCCGTCGCCGTGAATGACTGTGCAGCTTTCGGACCCTTGACCTCGATGGTCTGGCCCGAGATCGTCGCGGTCACACCCGAGGGCAGTTCGACCGGTCTTTTACCAATACGAGACATCTTGACCCCCTTAGAAGACCTTGCAGAGCACTTCACCACCGACATTGGCGGAACGTGCAGCTGCATCCGACATCACGCCTCGCGACGTGCTGACAATCGACACGCCGAGGCCCTGGCGGACCTGCGGGATGTCATTGGCGCCCATGTAAACGCGGCGGCCCGGCGTGGAGACACGCTGGAGTTCGCGAATGACGGGTTCGCCTTCGTAATACTTGAGGCTGATCTCGAGCGTGGGGTGACCTTTGGCATCCGTGGCCTTCTCGTAGCCACGGATATAGCCTTCATCGGCCAGCACATCGAGCACCCATGCACGCAGCTTCGATGCTGGCGTCGACACTGTCGATTTGCCGCGCATCTGGCTGTTGCGAATGCGGGTGAGCATATCTGCGATAGGATCGTTCATATCATGCTCTCCTTACCAGCTCGATTTTACCATGCCGGGGATCTGGCCGCTGGAGCCAAGTTCCCGAAGCATGATCCGCGATACCTTCAGCTTACGGTAGTAAGCGTGCGGGCGGCCCGTCAGCTGGCAGCGATTGTGCAGCCGTGTGGGCGAGCTGTTGCGCGGAAGTTTGGCAAGCTTGAGAGAGGCGCGGAAGCGCTCCTCCATGGGCTTGCTTTGGTCATTGATGATCTCTTTGAGTGCTGCGCGCTTGGCGGCGTATTTCTCCACCAGCTTCTGGCGCTTCACTTCACGAGCTACCATTGATTTCTTAGCCATATCTATTTCCTCCCGCGGATCAGCTGTTGAAGGGCATGTTGAAGGCTTTCAACAGGCTCTTGGCTTCCGCGTCGGTTTTCGCGGTGGTGGCGATAACGATGTCCATGCCCCAGGGCTCATCAACCTTGTCGAAGTTGATCTCGGGGAACACCATGTGCTCTTTCAGTCCCATGGCATAATTGCCACGTCCGTCGAAGCTCTTGCCCGAGACACCGCGGAAGTCGCGGATACGGGGCATTGCGATGGTGATCAGACGATCGAGGAATTCATACATGCGCGCGCCACGCAGAGTGACCTTGGCGCCCATGGGCATACCGTCACGAACGCGGAAACCGGCGATGGAGTTCTTTGCAACCGTCATGACAGCCTGCTGGCCAGCGATCGCCGAGAGATCCTCGACGGCCGACTTGGCTTTCTTGCTGTCCTTGACGGCGGCACGGCCGCAGCCGATGTTCAGAACGATCTTTTCGAGCGCAGGAATCTGCATGTCGTTCTTGTAGCCGAATTCCTCCTTCAGCGCGGCGCGGATCTCCGCGTCGTAAAGCTCTCTGAGGCGCGGGGTATAGTTTGCATCAAGCATCGATCACGTCCCCCGTGGTCTTGGCATAGCGTACCTTCTTGTCGCCTTCAGTCTTGAAGCCAACGCGTGTCGCCTTACCGTTCTTGTCAAGCAAAGCCAGGTTCGAAAGCTGAATCGGCATGGCCTTCGGAATGCGGCCACCCTGGCTTGTCTGGCTCTGGCGGGTGTGGCGGACAGCCATGTTCGCGCCATCCACGACAGCCTTGCCGGCTTTCGTGTCTACGGATGAGATCGTGCCCTGCTTGCCCTTGTCTTTGCCGGCAAGCACGACGACCTTGTCGCCTTTTTTCAGTTTGGCAGCCATCTTACAGCACCTCCGGCGCGAGCGAGATGATTTTCATGAAGCTTTTTGCGCGAAGCTCACGAACAACCGGCCCGAAGATACGGGTGCCGACAGGCTCGTTATTGTTGTTGAGGATCACGGCGGCATTGCGATCGAACCGGATCGCCGTGCCGTCTTCACGGCGGACTTCCTTGGCGGTACGTACGACGACGGCCTTGCGGACGTCCCCTTTCTTCACGCGACCGCGTGGGATGGCTTCCTTCACGGATACGACGATGATGTCACCCACCGATGCGTATTTCCGCTTGGATCCACCCAGAACCTTGATGCACTGAACTCGGCGAGCGCCGGAGTTGTCAGCTACATCCAGATTGGTTTGCATCTGGATCATTTGGTTTCTCCCGACCTTTGGGGGGCCGATGCGTGGCCTTATCCCCCAGGGTTTCGTTAAACTGAAGTGTCCGGGAGGCTTACGCCTCCAGAACCTCCCAGCGTTTCGTTTTCGAGCGCGGCGCACATTCGACGATCCGCACAAGATCACCTACCTTGTAGGTATTCTTCTCATCGTGAGCCCGGTACTTCTTGGACTTACGAATGGTCTTTTTCAGAACGGGGTGCGTAAAGCGGCGTTCAACCGAGACTGTCACAGTCTGGGCGTTCTTGTCCGAGGTCACGGTGCCTTGGAGAATACGTTTGGGCATCTGTCAGGCTCCTTACTCTGCCGCCGCTTGGGCTTTTTCGTTCAAAATGGTGAGGACACGGGCTGTGTCGCGCTTCACCTCGCGCATACGCGCGGTGCTTTCCAGCTGGCCGGTGGCTTGCTGGAAACGCAGGTTGAAGCCTTCTTTCTTGAGACTCGCCAGCTCTTCCTTGAGCTGGTCAGCCGTTTTGTCACGCAGGTCTGATGCGTTCATCGGTTTTTCCTTTTCAACATCACCGGAGGGCCGCGTGCCGCGTCACCCTGATTCCAGTGGAGTTCATGGGTAGAAGTGGGCCGTATAGGGGGGTTTCGATGATATGGCAAGCCCTTTTGCGCTGTTATTCTCCAGCGCGAAAAACGCTCCGGAAACCGACGGCCCCGAGGCATTGAGCGCCATCAACCTCTGGCTCCTGACAGCGGGGCGCGCTATCACAGCGCCATGAGCCAGACAGAATCCCTCTTCGTGACCCGCCTCTACCGCGCAGCCCTCTCCGAGCACGGGCCTGTCATTGATCCCGATGAGCTGGAAAGCTCCTGCTACGCCATCGCGGATGATGACGAGGCCGGGCAGGACTGGTGCGAGCAAGAAGGCTACCCGGGCTACACCTCCTACGCCTCGCTGACCGACCTGCCCTGGCGCTTCCCGATCTTCGCCGATCTCAAGCAGGCGCTCGACCTGCATGCCGCAGCCTTTGCCGATGAGCTGGAGTTCGACCTCGGCGAAGGCAAGCTCGAACTCGAAGACCTCTGGATCAACATCCTGCCCGAGGGCGGCATGCATGCCTCGCATCTGCACCCCCATTCCGTCATCTCCGGGACGACCTATGTCGCCATGCCGGACGGCGCCTCCGCCCTCAAGCTCGAAGACCCACGCTCAGGCCGCCTGATGGCGGCCCCGCCGCGCCACAAGGACGCAAGCCGCGAGCTGCAGACGTTCGTCTACGCAGCACCGAAGGTGGGTGACGTTCTGCTCTGGGAAAGCTGGCTGCGCCACGAGGTGCCCATGAACATGTCCGAAGAAGACCGGATCTCGATCAGTTTCAACTACAAGTGGGTTTGAACTGGCGAAATCGTCTCTCTGCCCCTATGTGTCGCTCATGAATGATATCTCCACCAGACCGCTGGACGCATTGACGGTTGACCAGGGCACCCGCCCAAAAGCGCCCGCCCTGCCCGAAGCCACCGACATGCACCGCCGCCATGGCCGCCGCCTCGCGGCGATTCACCGGATGCATCTCAACGACGTGGGACGCATCGGGATACTGCTCGACCGGATCGAAGCAGGCGAAGCACCGGCCCAGGACCTGGCCAATGCCGTCAGCGACATGGAGCTTGCGCAGAATTACCGCCTTTTCGGCTCGCTTTGCGGGCGCGAGTGCAAGGTCCTGACATTCCATCACGACGCCGAAGAGCACAGCATCTTTCCCCAGCTGGAAGCCGCCGGCAGTACGGCGATCCGCGCCGTTGTCGAGCGCCTGCGCGAAGAGCATGCGGTCGTTCACGAGCTGCTGGAGCGCCTTGAACGCGCGGCGATGACCCTGATGTTCGAGGCAACTGAAGAGCGCTTTACCGAGGCCCGCGACATCTTCAAGCAGCTTGAAAAGGTCGTCCGCTCGCATTTCGGCTATGAAGAGACGGAGCTGGAAGAAGCGCTCGGCCTCTACGTGCCGCATATTTGATCAGCTATCGCCCGCTTTCCGCGCATCTTCCTGTTCCTTGACGGCGGCCTTTTCTTCACGGGTCATCTTGTTTCCCCATTGGTTGTTGCTCAGGCCGAGCCCCTCGGGCATGGGCTTTGTCTTGCCTTGCGTGACCGCACCGCCCTTTTCGAGAAAAGCCTGGATCAATTCGTCGTCAGTGTTGGGCTTGGGAACCTGTTTCATGCGGCTTGTCCTTTGCAGCTTGCGACATGCCATCACGTTAGGACCGCCTAGGGCTCTTGACCAGCCTTGATGCGGCGGCAATGGAAAACCCCCGCCTGATTGCTCAGGCGGGGGTTTGTGTCTTTCACCTAGGCTGGCGCGTGGGCAAGACCGGCGGTCTTGCCTATTTCGCGCTGCCTGCTAGCCGCCAGAGCGACATGCAGCTTACCAGTCCTCTCGAACGATGACGCGGCTCTTGATCGGCAGTTTCATCGCCGCAAGACGCAGCGCCTCGCGCGCCACATCCTCATCGACACCGTCGATCTCGAACATCACGCGGCCGGGCTTGACCTTGGCTGTCCAGCGGTCAACCGAGCCCTTACCCTTACCCATACGAACTTCGATGGGTTTTGCCGTGACCGGCAGGTCGGGGAAGATACGGATCCACACGCGGCCCTGACGTTTCATATGACGCGTCATGGCACGACGTGCCGCCTCGATCTGGCGCGCGGTCACACGCTCAGGCTGAAGCGCCTTGAGGCCGAAGGTGCCGAAGTTCAGATCGGAGCCACCCTTGGCCTGACCCTTGATCCGGCCCTTGTGCTGCTTGCGAAATTTTGTGCGCTTTGGTTGAAGCATTGTTCAGTCCCCCCTTAGCGACGACCGCCAGCACCACGCGGTGCAGGGCCATCCTGGAGTTGTTGCGCGCGACGGTCACGTGCCTGGGGATCGTGTTCCATGATCTCACCTTTGAAGATCCATGTCTTGATCCCGATGATACCGTAGGCCGTCATGGCTTCGGCATGTGCGTAGTCGATGTCGGCACGCAGTGTGTGAAGAGGCACCCGGCCCTCACGATACCATTCGGTCCGCGCGATCTCCGCGCCGCCCAAACGGCCGGCCACGTTTACACGAATGCCGAGCGCGCCCATGCGCATCGCGTTCTGCACGCCGCGCTTCATGGCACGGCGGAACGAAACACGACGCTCAAGCTGCTGGGCGATGCTTTCGGCGACAAGCGCCGCGTCAAGCTCGGGCTTGCGGACTTCAACGATGTTGAGGTGCAGCTCGCTGTCCGTCATCGCGGCAAGCTTCTTGCGGAGCGTCTCGATGTCCGCACCCTTCTTGCCGATGATGACACCGGGGCGTGCCGTGTGAACCGTGACGCGGCACTTCTTGTGCGGACGTTCGATGATCACGCGGGCAACGCCGGCCTGCTTGCACTCTTCCTTGATGAACTCGCGGATCTTCACGTCTTCAAGGAGAAGATCGCCGAAGTCCTTCGTGTTCGCATACCAGCGGCTGTCCCAGGTGCGGTTGACCTGAAGGCGCATGCCGATCGGATTGATTTTCTGACCCATTAGGCTTGCTCCTCTACCTGACGCACCTTGATGGTGATCTCCGAAAACGGCTTGACGATGCGGCCGAAACGGCCACGTGCCCGGGGACGGCCACGCTTCATCACAAGGTTCTTGCCCACGTAGGCCTCGGCGACGATCAGCTCGTCAACGTCGAGGTTGTGGTTGTTCTCGGCATTGGCGATCGCGGACTGAAGGCATTTCTTCACGTCCTCGGAGATCCGCTTTTTCGAGAAGGTCAGGTCCGTAAGGGCCTTGTCGACTTTCTTGCCACGGATCATCGCGGCCACCAGGTTCAGTTTCTGCGGGCTGGTCCGAAGCATGCGCGTCTTCGCCATTGCTTCGTTTTCGGCCACGCGGCGGGGGTTCTTTGCCTTGCCCATGGCTTACTTCCTCTTCGCTTTCTTGTCTGCGGCATGACCATAATAGGTCCGTGTCGGCGAATACTCACCGAACTTCTGACCGATCATGTCTTCCGAGACGTTGACGGGAATGTGCTTGCGGCCGTTATAGACGCCGAACGTGAGACCCACGAACTGCGGCAGGATCGTGCTGCGACGCGACCAGATCTTGATGACTTCGTTGCGCCCGCTTTCGCGCGCTGCTTCGGCCTTTTTCAGCACGTAAGCATCGACGAAGGGGCCTTTCCATACAGAGCGAGACATATGTTAACGCCCTTTCTTCTTGGCGTGACGCGAGCGGATGATCAGCTTTTGCGACGCTTTGTTTTTGTTGCGGGTGCGGGCACCCTTTGTTGGCTTGCCCCAAGGCGTTACGGGGTGGCGACCACCCGATGTACGCCCTTCACCACCACCATGGGGGTGGTCGATCGGGTTCATGACAACACCGCGAACGCTCGGGCGCTTGCCCTTGTGGCGCATGCGGCCTGCCTTGCCGAAGTTCTGGTTCGAGTTGTCGGGGTTGCTGACCGCGCCAACCGTGGCCATGCACTCCTGGCGCACCATGCGCAGCTCGCCCGAGCTCAGACGGATCTGGGCATAGCCGCCATCGCGACCGACGAACTGGGCATAGGTGCCCGCCGCGCGTGCGATCTGGCCGCCCTTGCCGGGCTTGAGCTCGATGTTGTGGACGATCGTGCCGATGGGCATGCCCGAGAAAGGCATCGTGTTGCCCGGCTTGATGTCGGCCTTGGGCGAGGAAATGATCTTGTCACCGACGCCCAGGCGCTGCGGCGCGAGGATGTAGGCCTGTTCGCCGTCTTCGTATTTGACGAGCGCGATGAAGGCCGTGCGGTTGGGGTCATACTCGATGCGCACGACCGTGGCCGGTACACCGAACTTGTTCCGTTTGAAGTCTACAATGCGGTAGAGGCGTTTCGCCCCGCCACCACGACGACGTGATGTGATCCGCCCGGTGTTGTTCCGGCCGCCCGACTTCGTCAGACCCTCGGTGAGGGCCTTGACAGGGCGTCCTTTCCACAGCTCCGAACGGTCGATCAGCACCAGCCCGCGCTGGCCCGGCGTCGTCGGCTTATACGACTTGAGTGCCATGCTTTCTGTCTTCCGTTTAGCAATGCGGGGGTGTGCCCCCGCTATGTTTCGGGCTGGATTTCCGGCCCGGTCTTTTAGGGCCCCGAAGGTCCCCGGCGATAAATGAAACGGGCCCCAGACGAATCCGAGGCCACGCAACTCGCGCCGTATAGCGGGGAATGACGGGGGTGTCTATAGCAGCGCCCGTATTTTATCTCGCCACACCGAACGCAAGATGGGCGCACCCGACCGAGTGCGCCCATCCATATCTGTTCAACATCCGCTCCCTTCGGGAGCGCGTGGCTTATGCCAGCGCGAGGTTGCTTGCGCTCTCGCGGCCGTCGCGGCCTTCTTCGATGTCGAAAGTCACTTTCTGGTCATCGGCGAGGCCGGTAAGGCCCGCGCGCTCAACAGCCGAGATGTGAACGAACACGTCTTTGCTGCCGCCCTCGGGGGCGATGAAACCGAAACCTTTTGTGGAATTGAACCATTTTACTGTGCCATTGGCCATGTGTAGTACTCCTGATTGTGCTGCCCACGGAATGCGGCAGGTCGGCTAAGTCATGAAAAATCGTAAGACTGAGCCGTAAGGAGCAGTGTACCGATGGATCGTATAACGTCGCACCTGTCACATGGGGGGTTTCGGGGCAGATAGCAAGGATTCTTTTGGACGCGGGACAAATACTTGCTGAAAGCGGGCGGCTGAGCCATCCCGTTTCCGCGCGCACGAAAAGGTCCCGCAGGCACTTTCAGGATCGAGTGCAGCTCTGGCTCATCGGCGAAGAAGCATCGCATCCTCGAGCGGTTACAGGCGCCGCTCGTAGATCTGCCAGGGATCATCGCAAGCGTCGGGACGATGCGAGAAGCCGACCTTGATGAGCACGCGCGCCGAGGCCGGATTGTCCCGATGCACCCTTGCATGCAGCCGTCTCAGGCCCGGTTTCTCATTCAGGCAGGTGCCCACAAAGAGGCGCACGATGGCGCTGCCATGGCCCTTGCCCCAGCTTGCCTCGTCCAGCCAATAGCTGATCTCTGCCGAATTGCGATCATCTTCGTTGAATTCGAGCCGCGCCTGGCCGATCACCTCCCCGCGATACTCCACGGCGCGGACCAAGTGATGATCGGCCTCGTTGCTCAGCGCAATCAGGCCAAGCGCCACGTTTGGGTCCATCGGGCCGTCATATGCCTCGGGCAAGTAGTCCCACAGTCGCGGCGAGGACAGCATCCGCGACAGCGCCGCTGCATCCCGCTCTGCCCATTTTCGAAACAGGTAGGCCCCGGATGACGCCGGTGCGAGACGCCAGGAGAGCGAGCTTTCGAGCAGGATGTCATCTGCGCAGTCGCTCCTGACCCAGCCGATCTGCAAGGGGTCGAACGCGAGCGGGACACCCCGTGCCCGGCAGTCTTCGACCTCTTCGGGACTCAGAACTCCGTCTGACCTCTGCCTGCCCTGCTGAAGGCGCCTGACACCCAACCCAGGGCGCCGGTCTTCCCCATTGCCTTCGGTCATCTCGCTTCCACATGTAAACTATTCAAATTTGGGCGAAGATAAGCAGCAATCGGCGCGTTTCAAGGATGGAGAGGTACCACACCTGCCGAAACCAGAGCTGAAGTCCGGCACGTGAATATGGACTTCAAACGACAATTCGCATCGCGCAACGCAAGGGGAGAGTGTCGGTAACCGCTTCATCGGATTGGAGCGGCCCCCTCCTCGGCCTCGATTCATGCCCAAAACAAAAAGCCCCCCGCCATCACTGGCGAGGGGCCTTCATGTCTCACGTAACGCTAAGGTTCAGAGCCCGGTCGTCACGTCGATCGTGTTGCCCTCTTCGAGCGTCACGTAGGCTTTCTTCACGTCCTTGCGCTTGCCCATCTGGCCGCGGAAGCGCTTGATCTTGCCCTTGGTGATCGTCGTGTTGACGGCCTTCACCTTCACGCCGAAGAGGCTTTCGACGGCCTCCTTGATCGCGGGTTTGTTGGCGTCCATGGACACCTCGAAGACAACCGCGCCGTTCTCAGACGCCATGGTGGCCTTCTCGGTGATCACCGGCTTGCGGATCACGTCGTAGTGTTTTGCTTGTGCGCTCATTTCAAACGAGCCTCCAATGCTTCGACACCCGCTTTCGTGATCACAAGCGTGTCACGCTTGAGGATGTCATATACGTTTGCGCCCATCGACGGCAGGATATCCAGCCCTTCGATGTTGCGGGCGGCCTTGGCGAAGTTCTCGTTCACTTCCGAGCCGTCGATGACAAGCGCGCGCTTCCAGCCGAGGTTCTTGACCTGCTTGGCCAGGGCGTTCGTCTTGCCTTCCGCCTCCGCGTTCTCGATCACGACAAGCTCGCCCGCCTTGGCCTTGGCCGAGAGCGCCAGCTTGAGGCCGAGCTTGCGGACCTTCTTGGGCAACTCATGCGCGTGGCTGCGGGGCGTCGGGCCCTTGTAGATACCACCCTTGCGG
>JAWLEL010000401.1:0-2676 GCA_041686165.1 Lentibacter sp. | reverse complement strand
ACGGGCGGCGGACTGTCGCTCTGTCCGCATGTCCTGTCTTCCACAGGGCACTTGACCCTCCTTTCTCCATGAAATATCCGTCGGAGGGCCGAGCGGGCGTTGTGTAATGGTAAGACCTCAGCCTTCCAAGCTGATGATACGGGTTCGATTCCCGTCGCCCGCTCCAGAACTCTCCGCATCGTGCAATGTTCAGCTTGACGCTCAGGGGCGCGTTGGTCAAAAACCTGCGAACGATTTCGAAAGGGCGATATGAGCGACGTGGCCAAAAGCACATCCGATGAACGGCAAGCCTCCAAGAAGGTCGGTGCGCTTGCGTCACTCTGGCCTTTCATGCGGCCTTATCGCGCGCTCTTCGCCGCCTCGATCTTCGCGCTGGCGTTGACGGCGGCGCTGTCGTTGACCCTGCCGTTGGCCGTGCGCCGGGTGATCGACAATTTTCGCACCGACCAACAGGAACTCCTCGACCTCTATTTCATAGCGGCGCTCGGCATCGCCGCGTTGCTGGCGCTCGGCACGGGGCTGCGCTACGCACTTGTCACGCGGCTTGGCGAACGGGTCGTCGCCGATATCCGCAAGTCCGTGTTCGGGCGGGTGATCGGGCTGAGCCCGGGATTTTACGAACAGTTGATGACCGGGGAGATCCTGAGCCGCATCACCACGGATACCACGCTCATCCAGTCGGTGATCGGCTCTTCTGTCTCGATCGCCCTGCGCAACGTGCTGATCTTCCTGGGCGGGCTCGTGCTCATGCTGCTGACCAGTGCCAAGCTCACGGGGCTCGTGCTGCTGATCGTGCCGCTGGTGATCGTGCCGATCCTCTTTCTCGGCCGCAAGCTGCGCGTTCTGAGCCGTGAGAACCAGGACTGGATCGCGGCCAGCTCGGGTGAGGCGTCGGAGGCGCTGAGCGCCGTTCAGACCGTCCAATCCTATACGCAGGAAGGGGCTGCGAACGATCGTTTCGGGATCATCACGGAAAAGAGCTATGACGTGGCCAAGCGGCGCATCACCGTGCGCGCGGTCATGACCGTGGCGGTGATGTTCCTCGTGTTCGCGGGCGTCGTCGGTGTGCTCTGGATCGGGGCGCAGGACGTGCGCGCGGGCTCGATGAGCTCGGGCGCGCTCGTGCAGTTCGTGATCTACGCGGTGATGGTCGCCGGATCGGTGGCCGCCCTGTCGGAAATCTGGGGCGAGCTTCAGCGTGCGGCGGGCGCCACCGAGCGACTTGTCGAGCTTTTGAACGCGACAGACCGCGTCAATGATCCCGCCAGCCCCACGCCGTGCCCTGATCCGCTCAGCGGCGCGGTGGCTTTCGAAGGCGTCTTCTTCGCCTATCCAACCCGCGCCGACCGGGCCGCGCTGAGCGATCTCGACCTGACGATCAAGCCGGGCGAAACCGTCGCGCTTGTCGGCCCTTCGGGCGCGGGCAAGACGACCGTGATGCAGCTCATCCAGCGGTTCTATGATCCGGGCGCAGGTACGGTCCGGCTCGATGGCGTCGATCTGCGCGAGATGGCGCGCTCCGATTTCCGCAGCCAGATCGCCGTTGTGCCGCAGGATCCGATGATCTTCTCGGGCTCGGCGCTGGAGAACATCCGCTTCGGACGGCCCGAGGCCAGTGACAAGGAAGTCGAGGCCGCGGCTCGCTCGGCGGCGGCGCATGAGTTCATCTCGGCGCTGGGCGAGGGCTACCGGACCCGCCTTGGCGAGCGTGGTGTCATGCTATCGGGCGGCCAGAAGCAGCGGATCGCCATCGCCAGGGCGATCTTGCGGGACGCGCCCGTTCTGCTGCTCGACGAGGCCACCTCGGCGCTGGATGCCGAAAGCGAGCGTGCTGTCCAGGACGCTGTCGAGGAGCTCTCGAAGGGCCGCACGACGATCATCGTCGCGCACAGGCTCGCCACCGTGAAGAAGGCCGACCGGATCATCGTCATGGAAGATGGCAAGGTCGCCGCCGAGGGGACGCATGACGCGCTCGTTGCACAGAACGGTCTCTATGCGCGCCTGGCGCGGCTACAGTTCACCGACGGGGCCGAGGCAGCCTGAAACAGCGATTCGCCGCCTGTTCCAATGCGGGGAAAACGGGGTTAGGCTTCGACGTGATCGCAAGATCCCCGAACCGCCTTGCAAGGACAGCCCCATGCCCACGATCTTCATCCTGAACGGACCGAACCTCAATCTGCTCGGCAAGCGCCAGCCGGAAATCTACGGCACCGAGACGCTGGCCGATGTCGAGGCCCGTTGCCGCGCGGCGCTGCCGGAGGGCTGCGAGATCGATTTTCGCCAGAGCAACCACGAGGGCGAGCTTGTCGACTGGATACAGGCGGCGCGGGATGTGGCCGGGGCGATCGTCATCAACCCCGCAGCCTACACGCATACATCCGTCGCGATCCTCGACGCCCTGAATGCCTTCGAGGGGCCGGTTGTCGAGGTGCATATCTCGGATGTGCACAAGCGCGAGAGCTTCCGGCATCATTCCTATGTGAGCCTGCGCGCCGATCACGTGATCGCCGGGCATGGCATCGACGGGTACACCGAGGGCCTCGCCTGGGCGCTTGCCGCGCTATCGGAGAGCTGACATTGCGCGTTTTCAAGGGAAGGTGAGAGGTTGAACACGACCCAAGCGGGGCTCGTTGCGGCTGCTTCCTTCCGGATCTGACCGGGTTGGCGAGGCGCTTG
>JAWLEL010000043.1:0-11638 GCA_041686165.1 Lentibacter sp. | reverse complement strand
GATCAGGATCAGCGAGCCGCGCATCGTCCGGGGCGGCATTTGCAGGGCGAGCGTGTAGAGCGCGATGACCATGCCGCCGATGGAGGCCAGGCCCGTGACGAAGCCCGAGACGATACCTGTCAGGAAAGTGGGCAGGGGTGCGGCCGAGACCGGCAGGCGCAGGCGCAGAAGCTGGGCCAGGGCGAGGGCGACCACGAGGCAGAGCGCCGTGAGCTTGGAGAGTGCCGGGTCGATCATGTTGGTGAGATAGAGCCCGGCGGGCACGCCGATGAGCGTTGATCCGCCCTGGAGAGTCACCGCAAGGCGCTTGTCGGCCTCGCCGAAGCCGCCGCGCAGAAGCACGCTGGCGGATGTCAGCTCCAGCATGGTGCAGACGGGGATCAGCTCGACCGGGGGGATGATCGTGGCAAGGGAGGCCATGACGAAGGCCGAGAGGGCGAAGCCCGTGAAGCCGCGCACGGCACCCGCGACGAAGACCGCGGCGAGGGCGAAGGCCAGCTGCCCCGGGGAGAGCGCCAGAAGATCGGAAAGCGTTTCCGTCACTGTGCGTCCCGCATCAGGTTGTGGGCGTCGAGGGCGATCTGGCGCTCCTCGTCGGCGGGGATGATATGGACGGGTTTGTCGCCGAGCCAGGCCAGCTTTCGGGTTATCCGGCCGCGAATTTCCTCGGAGTTCTCGCCGATGCCGCCGGTGAAGGCGAAGGCATCGACCCCTTCGAGCGCGGCGATCAGGCTGCCGGCCTGGTGCACGACGGAGTGGACGAAATGATCGACGGCGAAAGCGGCCTCGGGCGAAGGATCGGCCAGGAGGGCGCGCATGTTGGGCGTGATGCCAGACAGGCCGAGCAGGCCGCTTTCCTTGTTGAGCAGGCGGGTGGCTTCCTCGAAGCCCTCTTCCTCGGCGATGCGCAGGACGGCCATGCCGTCGATGTCGCCTGTGCGCGTGGCCATCGTCGGGCCGGAGAGCGGCGAATAGCCCATCGAGGTGGCGATGGAGCGGCCCTCGCTGATTGCGCATAGGCTGACCCCTGCGCCGAGGTGAAAGGCGAGAAGGCGCGGCGGCACGTCGTTGCCGAGCTGGCGAACGAGGCCGGCATAGCTGAGGCCGTGGAAGCCGTAGCGCTGGATGCCTTTCTCGCGCCAGGCGCGGGGCAGGGCATAGGCCGTCGCCACATCGGGCTGGCTGGCATGAAAGGCAGTGTCGAAGCTGGCGAATTGCGGCAGTTCGGGGAGCCGTGTCGCGACGGCCCTGATGCCCGCAAGGGCGGGCGGGTTGTGCAGCGGGGCGAGGGGCACCATCGCCTCGATCTGGCCGAGCGTCTCCGGCGTGAGACGCGTCGGCTCCGTGAGGTGGCGGCCGCCATGGACAACGCGGTGCGCCGCGCCCGTGATCTGGCCGAGCGTGATGTCATTGCGCGCCAGCCCTTCGAGCAGACAGTCGAGCGCCGCGCCGTGATCCTGCGCGTCGACCTGCGCAGTGTGACTGGCGATCGTCATCTGCCCGGCCCCGCCGATGCCGGAGACATTGCCTTCGATCACCTGTTCGAGCCGCGCGTCGAAAACCGCCAGTTTGATCGACGAGGAGCCTGTGTTGAGCACGAGCAGCATCAGGCCGCCTCCGCCTTCGCATCCTGCGCGGCGATGACGCCGAGAGCCGCGGAGGCGATCCGCGCCGGGGCCTGCTGGGAGCGGGAGGTGAGCAGGATCGGCACCCGCGCGCCGAGGACGAGCCCGCCAGCGCAGCAGCCCATCCCGAGCGCCATAAGCTTGAAGAGCGCGTTGCCCGTCGTGATGTTGGGGGTGACGATGATATCGGCGTCTCCGGCGACGGGGCTTTCATAGCCTTTGATCTCGGCGGCGTGTCTTGACAGGATCAGGTCCATCGCGATCGGCCCGGCGACATCGGCCTCTGGCAGATGATCGCGCGCCCAGGTGGCGATCGCGGCACTTTCCATCGTATTGGCCACTGACGGGATCGCATCTTCCGTGGGCGCGAGCAGCGCGGCTTTCGGGCGCGTCACCCCGAGCGTCTGCGCGAGGTGGACGGCATGCGTGAGGCAGGCCTGGCGCGTCTCGATGCTGGGATCGACATTGAGCGCGGCATCGGTGAGCAGGAGAGGGCGGTCCGAGCCCGGCGTGGTGATGTGAAAGACATGGCCGCAGCGCGCGCCTGCGGCACGCAGCCCCGCGCTGGAGGGCAGCAGGCCCTTGAGGAAAGTGGAGGTGTGCACCTGCCCTTTCATGATCGCGTCCACTTCGCCGCCGCAGGCAAGTTCGGCGGCGCGCGCGCTGGCCTCGGCATGGGGCGCGTGAACGAGGCGCAAGCCGGAAATATCATAGCCGATCTCCTCGGCGGCGGCGCGGATCTTGCCCTCATCGCCGATGAGCACAGGCTCGGCCAGCCCTTCCTCGGCGGCTTCGCGGATCCCGGCGAGCGGCGTGGGCGCACCGGCGTTGACAAGAGCCACGCGCGGGACGGGAAGGCTGCGCGCCTGGCTCAGAAGGCGCCGTGGCGCGCGCGGCTGGATGTTGGACAGGAAGGGGTGCGTTTCGCTCATGGACATGTCTTTCCTTGATGTGCTCGCGGACTTATAGGCGCGAGCACATCACATTCGGGTGACATTTTCCACTGCGCTGCGGCTTACTGCGGAACCATGTCGTCTGCGCTTATCCCGGCCACTTCGACGGGTTTCTTCATGGCGTCGCGGCGGAAGGGCTCGCCAAGCTCCTGGTTTATCATCGCTTCGATGAGCGTGGTCTTGCCATGTTTCATCTGGTCTGCGATCGCCTTGTCGAGGGCCGCCGTCAGCTCCTCCATCGTGCGTGCGACGACGCCTTGCAGGCCGCAGGCCTTCGCGATGCCGGCGTAGGAGACGCCTTCGTCCAGCTCGGTGCCGACGAAATTGTCATCGAACCAGAGCGTCGAGTTGCGCTTCTCCGCGCCCCATTGGTAGTTGCGGAAGACGATCTGCGTCACCGCGGGCCATTCGCCCCGCCCGATCGCCGTCAGTTCGTTGACCGCGATGCCGAAGGCACCATCGCCCGCGAAGCCCACGACAGGCACATCGGGCTGGCCGATCTTGGCGCCGACGATGGCCGGGAGGCCATAGCCGCAGGGGCCGAAGAGGCCGGGAGCGAGATATTTGCGCCCCTGCTCGAAATCGGGATAGGCATTGCCTATGGCGCAGTTGTTCCCGATGTCGGAGCTGATGATCGCCTCGCGCGGAAGGGCGCTCTGGATGGCGCGCCAGGCCATGCGGGGGCTCATCCAGTCGGGCTTGTCGGCGCGGGCGCGTTCGTTCCAGCTTGTGCCGGGGTCGTCGTCCTCGTGATCCATCGAGGCAAGCTGCTGCTTCCACTTCGATTTGGTCTCGGCGATCCTGGCGCGGCGCGCCTCGCGGCCCGCATCGCCCGCGTCCTCGGAGAGCTGGGCGAGAATGCCGTTCGCCACCTTGGCCGCGTCGCCGACGATCCCGACGGTGACGGTTTTGGTCAGGCCGATACGGTCGGGGTTGATGTCGACCTGGATGATCTTCGCGTCGGCGGGCCAGTAGTCCATGCCATAGCCCGGCAGGGTCGAGAAGGGGTTGAGCCGTGTGCCGAGGCAGAGCACGACATCGGCCTCCTTGATGAGCTCCATGCCCGCCTTCGAGCCGTTGTAGCCCAAGGGCCCGGCAAAGAGCGGGTGCGAGCCGGGGAAGGCATCGTTGTGCTGATAGCCCACGCAGACGGGCGCATCGAGGCGCTCCGCGAGCGCCTTGGAGGCGTCGATCCCGCCCTTGGAGAGGACCACGCCCGCGCCATTGAGGATCACGGGATTTTTCGCCGCGGAGAGGAGCGCGGCGGCCTCGGTGATGGAGTTCGTCCCGCCCGGCGAGGCCTCGAACTCGACCGGCTCGGGAATCTCGATATCGACAACCTGTGTCCAGAAATCGCGCGGGATGTTGATCTGGGCCGGACCGCAGAGGCGCTTGGCCTGCGCGATCACGCGGGTGAGCACCTCGCAGATGCGGGAGGGGTCGCGCACCTCTTCCTGGTAGGCGACCATGTCCTGGAACAGCGCCATCTGCTCCACTTCCTGGAAGCCGCCCTGGCCGATGGTCTTGTTGGCGGCCTGGGGCGTGACCAGCAGGAGCGGCGTGTGGTTCCAATAGGCGGTTTTCACGGCGGTGACGAAATTGGTGATGCCGGGGCCGTTCTGGGCGATCATCATGCTCATCTTGCCGGTGGCGCGGGTGTAGCCGTCGGCCATCATGCCGGCGGAGCCTTCATGGGCGCAGTCCCAGAAGGTGATCCCCGCCTTGGGGAAGAGATCGGAAATCGGCATCATGGCCGAACCGATGATGCCGAAGGCATGGCCGATGCCGTGGCGTTGCAGCACCTTCACGAAGGCTTCTTCGGTCGTCATTTTCATCTGGGTCTCTCCTGCGGGTGTTGTGGCGGCCTGCCGATGGGGCCGATGCGAGAATAGCGGAAGATTCGCCGCTTGGGCAGCCGCCGTGATCAGCCCCGAAATTACGGGGCGCGGGGGCTTTGGGTTAGGGCCAGCCTGGAGGCGCGCTTAGGACCAGTTTTGCAACGCTTCGCTGATCAGGCGCACGCCCTCCGGGATCCGCGCGCTGGGGATGGAGCTGTAGCCGAGGCGATAGAAATTGCGCGGGGCGTTCTCGCGTCCGAAGAAGGGATGGCCCGGCTCGATCAGCACCGAGCGGGTGCGCAAGACGCGCGCCAGCAACTCGGTATCGACATCGGCGGGCGCCTGCATCCAGAAGGCCGAGCCGCCGAAGACACCCTTGCCCGCGACTTCAAGCCCGTGTTCCTCGAAGGCCGCGTCCATCGTGCTGCGGCGCTCCGCCAGCACCTCGGACATCCGCCTGATATGGGCGTCATAGTGGCCGAGGCGCAGATAGCCTGCCGCGGTGCGCTGGATATGGCCCGGCACATGGCGCAGCACCGAGGCGCGCAGGGCGCGGGCCTCGCGGATGAAGGGCGCGGCGCCGACAAGATAGCCGAGGCGGAGCCCGGGAAAGAGCGACTTGGAGAAACTGCCCACGTAGATCACCCGGCCATCGCCATCGAGCGACTTGAGCGCCGGGGAGGGCGCGCCCATGAAGGACATCTCGAACTCGTAGTCATCCTCGACAATGAGCGCACCCGTCTCGCGCGCCCGCTCGAGCAGGGCCTTGCGCCGGGCCAGCGGCATTGTCGCCGTGGTCGGGCATTGGTGGGATGGGGTGGTGAAGATCACATCGGCCCGGGAGGGAACCTCGTCGGCCTTCAGCCCGTCCGCATCCACGCCGACGGGCGCGAGATGACAGCGGGACTGGCGCAGGATGTCGCGCAGGGAGGGGTAGCAGGGCTCCTCGATGGCGGCGGTGCGGCGCTGGGTGAGCAGCACCTGCGCCGCCAGCCAGAGCGCGTTCTGCGCGCCCATGGTGACGAGGATCTCGTCGGGGCGCGCGGCGATGCCGCGGCGCGGGAGTGTGTGTCGGGCGATGAACTCGATCAGCTCGGGATCGTCCTGATCGTAGTAGTCCGCCGTTAGCGCCTCGAAATTCTTCTGGCCGAGCGCCTGGAGCGCGCAGAGCCGCCAGTTGGCGTGGTCGAAGAGCGTCGGGTCGGTCTGGCCGTAGATGAAGGGATAGCTGTAGCGCGCCCAGTCGGCGGGCTTGCGCGGCAGGGCGGCGCCGGAAAACCGCTGGCCGATGGCGCGGGTCCAGTCGATGGTTTCGGTGGGTTCTGGCTGGGGCGGAAAGCGCGGCGGCTCGGGCGCGCTGTCGGAGACGAAATAACCCGAGCGGCCCTTGGAGGCGAGGTAGTCGTTCGCCTGGAGCTCGGTATAGGCGAGCGTCACCGTGATCCGGCTGACACCGAGGTGTGCGGCGAGCTTGCGCGTGGAGGGCAGCTTCTCGCCCGCGCGCAGGCGGCCCGAGAGGATGCCCTCGGCGACCATCTGCTGGATGCGGGCCTGGAGCGTGCCCTGGCCAGAGGGGTCGAGAAAGAAGGTTTCTACCGAAATCGCCATGAGGCAAGGCTTAGACTGGACTGGTGCGGGAATCAATCTGGACATATGCTGCACGAGGCTCGGTTGCTCGGCAGAGGCGAAAGGAGACGCTGCGCGCCGTCAGGCTGGACGCATGCCTGCGGCGGGTCGGATCTTGCGAAGCGAAATTCGAGATCAAAGCTTCGGGTCGGGGTTCTCCGTGTGTCCGTCCACCGCGACCACCTGCCCCGAGACGAGCCGTGCCTTCCGGGAGCCGAGAAAGACCGCCATGTTGGCAACATCCTCTGCCGTCACCCATGACCTCAGCGAGGTTCCGCTGGCGTAGCCCGCATGGACCTCGTCCCGGCTCATCCCCTTGGCCGCAGCCTCGCGTTGCAGGACGCCTTCCATGCGCGGGCCTTCGACGGCCCCGGGGCAGATCGCGTTGACGCGGATGCCATGCGGGCCGAGCTCCATGGCCAGTGTTTTCATCAACCCGATCACGCCCCATTTCGCCGCCGAATAGGGCGCGCGGAAGGGCATGCCATGTTGGCCCGCCGTCGAGGAGGTCAGCACGATTGCCCCGCTGCCCTGCCGCTTCATCATCGGCGCGGCGTGTTTCGCGGCGAGAAAGGCGCCGTCGAGATTCACGCTCAGACAGTCCCGCCAGGCGGGCAGCGTGATGTCTTCCACCGCCGCTGTCGGCCCGGCGATACCGGCATTTGCGCAGAGCACGTCGATACCGCCCCAGCGCGCCTCGACCTCTTCGAAGAACGTTGCCATGGCCGGCCCGCTGGAGGCGTCCACATCCGCGGCGCCCCAGTTTTCGGGCAGGCGCGCCAGGGCCGCCTCGTCCACGTCCGTCACCCAGACCTGCGCGCCTTCCGCCGCGAAGGCCTCGCCCATCGCGCGGCCGATCCCGCGCGCGCCCGCGGTGATGAGCACCCTCATCGCGGCACCTTCGCGCATGCTGCGAGGATGCGGTGCATGATCGCCTTCGGTGTTTTCATGTCAGTCTCCCGTCCCGGCGTCAGTATGGCATCGGATGTTGCCTGTGCGCCGCGTCGATCTCTTCGAGAATCTCCTCGGAAAGCGTCACATCCGCCGCGCCCAGCGCGTGTTCGAACTGTGCCAGCGTCGTCGCTCCGAAGATCGACGACCCCATGAAGGGCCGGGTCAGCGTCCAGGCCAGGGCCATGTGCACCGGGTCCAGCCCGTGCTTGCGGGCGATCCCGAGGTAGGCCTCGACCGCATCCAGAACGCGCGGGCCGTTGCGCCCGCCCATCTGGGGCACGATGTCCATCCGTGAACCTTCGGGCACCTTGCCGCCCTGGTATTTGCCGCTCAGGAAGCCCGCGCCCAGCGGGGAAAAAGCCAGCAGGCCGACATCTTCGTTGACGCTCATCTCGGCCATGTCCGTGTCATAAAGCCGGCAGAGCAGCGAATATTCGTTCTGCACGCAAGCGACGCGCGGCCCGCCCGTGCGCTCTGCGGCGGCCAGCCACTGACAGGTGCCCCAGGCGCTCTCGTTCGACAGGCCGAAGGCGCGGATCGTGCCGCGCTCCACCTCGCGCTGAAGGGCCGCCAGCGCCTCTTCCATATGGGCGATGGTCTCGGCGCGGTTCTGGCCCGAGGGGTCATAGCGCCAGTTCTGGCGGAACATGTAGGAGCCGCGGTTGGGCCAGTGGAACTGGTAGAGGTCGATCACGTCGGTCTTGAGCCTCTCCAGGCTGCCCTCGATGGCCTCGGGGATCGTTTTCGCCGAGATCGGTGCGCCGTCGCGCACGTTCATGTGGCCTGCGCCGGAATGCTTCGTGGCCAGAACCACCTCGTTGCGCCGCCCCGTCTTCTCGAACCAGGTGCCGAGGATGCGCTCCGAATCGCCCTGCGTTTCCTTGCGCAGCGGGTTGACCGGATACATCTCGGCGCAATCCCAGAAATTCAGCCCATGTTCGAGTGCCATGTCCATCTGCGCATGGGCCTCCGGCTCTGGCGTCTGGGTTCCGAAGGTCATCGTGCCGAGGCACATTTCACTGACCATGAGGCCGCTGCGGCCAAGTTCGCGCTGTTTCATTCGTGCTCCTCTGGTTTCGGAGCAACTCTGGCCATACGCGTTCAAATGTCAACTTGAGAACAAAAGAAGAACAAGCTAGTCTTCCGCCATGAGTCTCGATGCTGCCCCCCTGATCACGCGCGGCCCGCTCAAGGCGCGCCCTGCCGTGGAAATCGCGCCGGAGATCTCGCTGGCCCTCGCCCGCGTGCACGAGGCTTGCGGCGCGGCGCGCCATGTCTTCGCGCTCTGGCTGGCGGCGCAGCTCGAGGGGCCGGTGTTCTGGATCAAGCCTGCCTGGGCGCAGGCCGGGCTCAACCCCGCAGGCGTGGCCGAATTCATCGAGCCGTCGCGCCTCACGCTCATCGCCGCGCCCAAGGAGGAAGATGTGCTGTGGTGCATGGAAGAGGCGCTGGCGGCTTCCTGCGTGCCGCTCGTGGTGGCCGAGCCGCCGCGCCTGCCCGCGCTCACCCCGGTGCGCCGGCTCCACCTCGCAGCCGAGCGCCGCGCCGGGCGGCCCATCGGCCTGCTGCTCACGCCCGGCCAGGGCGGGGCGCAGGGCGTCGAAAGCCGCTGGCATATGCAGCCTGCGCCCACCGAGGGGGATGTGCCCGAATGGCGGCTCATCCGCACGCGCGCGCGCACCGCGCCGGAGAAGTCGTGGACTGTCCGGCAATCCGATCATGGGCCAGCCGTTTTCTGACGCAGAAAACGGTTCGAATTCCGCGCCGGAATTCGGCCACGTGTTTGCGCTGGCCGAGGCTTGCGCTTCGCAGGCACCTGTGCTCTTTGCCTGCCCATAGCACTTCGGGAGGGCAAAATGCCGGCTTATCGTTCTCGCACCAGCACACATGGCCGCAACATGGCAGGCGCGCGCGGGCTTTGGCGCGCCACGGGCATGCAGGAGGATGACTTCGGAAAACCGATCATCGCGATCGTCAACTCCTTCACGCAGTTCGTCCCGGGGCATGTCCACCTCAAGGACCTCGGCCAGATGGTCGCGCGGGAGGTCGAGGCGGCGGGCGGCGTTGCCAAGGAGTTCAACACCATCGCCGTGGATGACGGGATCGCCATGGGCCATGACGGGATGCTCTATTCGCTGCCCTCCCGCGAGATCATCGCCGACAGCGTGGAATACATGGTCAACGCCCATTGCGCCGATGCCATGGTCTGCATCTCGAACTGCGACAAGATCACGCCGGGCATGCTCATGGCCGCCATGCGCCTCGATATCCCGGTCATCTTCGTCTCCGGCGGGCCGATGGAGGCGGGCAAGGTCACGATTGATGATCTGGAGACGTCGATCGACCTTGTCGATGCGATGGTCGCGGCGGCGAATGACACATATACCGACGCGCAGGTGAAGCATATCGAGGAGAACGCCTGCCCGACCTGTGGCTCCTGCTCGGGGATGTTCACGGCCAACTCGATGAACTGCCTTGCCGAGGCGCTGGGCCTCGCGTTGCCGGGCAACGGTTCGACGCTGGCCACCCATGCCGACCGCAAGCAGCTTTTCCTCGAGGCCGGGCGCAGGATCGTCGAGATCACGCGGCGGCATTACGAGCTGGATGAGCCGGGGCTCACGCCGCGCGAGATCGCCGGGGTCAAGGCCTTCGAGAACGCCATGAGCCTGGATATCGCCATGGGCGGGTCAACGAACACCGTGTTGCACCTGCTGGCGATCGCCCATGAGGGCGAGGTGGATTTCACCATGGCCGACATGGACCGTCTCTCTCGCAAGGTGCCTTGCCTGTGCAAGGTCGCGCCCAACACGGAGAACGTGCACATGGAAGACGTGCACCGCGCGGGCGGCATCTTCGCGATTCTCGGGGAATTGAGCCGCGGGGGGCTTTTGCACGATGACGTGCCGACGGTCCATGCGGCCAGCATGGGCGAGGCGATCGCGCAGTGGGACATCAAGGTGGCGAACAACCCGGACGCCGAGCAGCTTTTCAAGGCCGCGCCGGGAGGCGTGCGCACGACGGAGGCGTTCTCGACGGAGAACCGCTACAAGGAACTCGATACCGACCGCGCGCATGGCGTGATCCATGACGTGGAACATGCCTTCTCGAAGGACGGCGGGCTGGCCGTGCTCTTCGGCAACCTCGCGGAAGACGGGTGTATCGTGAAGACGGCGGGCGTGGATGAGAGCATCCTGACCTTCTCCGGCCCCGCCTATGTCTGCGAGAGCCAGGACCAGGCGGTGAGTGACATTCTCACGGGCAAGGTCCGCGAAGGCGAGGTTGTCGTGATCCGCTATGAGGGGCCGCGCGGGGGGCCGGGGATGCAGGAGATGCTTTATCCCACGAGCTATCTGAAGTCCAAGGGACTCGGGAAGGCCTGCGCCCTGCTGACGGACGGGCGCTTCTCGGGCGGCACGTCGGGGCTTTCCATCGGGCATTGCTCGCCGGAGGCGGCGGAAGGCGGGCTGATCGGGCTGGTGGAGCCGGGTGATCTGATCGAGATCGACATTCCGAACCGGGCGATCAACCTTGCGGTGGATGACGCCGAGTTGAACGCCCGCCGCCGCGCGCAGGACGACAAGGGCTGGCAGCCCGCCAAGCCGCGCAAGAGGAAGGTCTCGACGGCCCTGAAAGCCTATGCCGCTCTGACGACATCGGCCGCGAAGGGCGCTGTCAGGCAGGTGTGAGCCAAAGGAGCGCAGCAAGCTGCGCGCAGGATATGTCGTCCGCCGCCTTCGGCTCTGTCCTCCGGTTTGCCTCTGGCGGGTGTATTTCGCCGGGCAAGACGCCTCACAGGGGGTGGTGCTGGGTTCCGCCCTCGTCGAAATTCTCCGGGTCGAGCCAGCGCTCGAAGCGGGCTTTCATCGCGGGCCATTCGCTGTTCAGGATCGAGAACCACGCGGTGTCGCGGTTGCGGCCCTTGTAGCTGGTGGCCTGCCGGAAGGTGCCCTCGTAGGTGAAGCCGAGCCGCTCGGCCGATCTGCGGGAGGGGGCGTTGAGCGCGTCGCATTTCCACTCGTAGCGGCGATAGCCGAGGTCATCGAAGACATGGGCCATCAGCAGGAACATGGCCTCGGTGCTGGCGGGCGTGCGCTGCATCAGCGGCGAGAAGTGGATGAAGCCCACTTCGACGACGCCCTGGGCCGCGTCGATCCTGAGCAAGGTGGCATGGCCGAGGGGCCTGCCCGCCTTGAGCACGGTGAAGAAGAGCGGGTCTTCGCTCTCAGCCGCGCCGTCGATGAAGGCCTGGAAATCGGCCTCGGCCGCGAAGGGGCCGTGGGGCAGATAGGTCCAGCTTGCGCCTGTCTTGTCCTCGCCGAAGGCGTCCCAGAGGCCGGGGCCGTCTTCGGAGGCCAGGGGCCGGAGCGTGCAGTCGCGGCCTTCGAGCGTGACACGCCCTGGCTTGGGGCGCGGCAGGTCCGTCTCGAGGGGCGGGCCGATGGGCTGGCCCAGCGCGTTGACGCGTTGTTCAGCCAAAGACCGTGCTCAGCGCCTTGTCGACAGCGTCGCTCAGCTCGTCGATGTCGTCGGCTGTCGAGATCAGCGCGGGCGAGAAGCACAGCGTGTTGTTGAAACCCGGCACAGAGCGGTTCGTCGCGCCGATGATGACGCCCTGCTTGCCGCATTCGCCCACGACCTGCGC
>JAWLEL010000400.1:0-2692 GCA_041686165.1 Lentibacter sp. | reverse complement strand
GACCGCTCGGAGACATTCCTCGAAACGGTGAAACGGCTCGGCCTCGCCCCGTTCAAATCCGCGCTCTACGAGGAAGGCAAGGCCCATGCTGCAGAGTAACCTGTCCGGCAAGGCCGAGCAGCTCGGCCTGCGCTTTGCGGGCCTGCCCGCCAAGAGCGTGCTCGGCGCGGTGCTGCGCGACGGCCTGCTGGGCCGCAGCGCGCTGGTCTCCAGCTTCGGGGCCGAGGCCGCCGTGCTTTTGCACATGGTCTCCGAGGTCGCCCCCGACGCGCCCGTGCTCTTTATCGACACGGAGATGCTCTTCGAGGAAACCCTCGCCTACCAGCGCGCCCTCTCGGCGCAGCTCGGCCTGACAAATGTCCGCGTGATCCGCGCCGCCGAGGCCGAGATCGCCACGCAGGACCCGGACGGCACGCTGCACAAGCGTGCCCCCGATGCCTGCTGCACCCTGCGCAAGACCGTGCCGCTGCAAAAGGCTCTGACGGGCTTTGATGGCTGGATCACCGGGCGCAAGCGCTTCCAGGGCGGCGCGCGGGAGGCCCTTCCGCTCTTCGAGGCCGAGGACGGCACCGGGCGGATCAAGGTCAACCCGCTTGCCAACTGGTCACCCGACCAGATCACCGCCTATTTCGACGCCCACGCCCTGCCGCGCCACCCGCTGAGCAGGCGCGGCTACGGCTCCATCGGCTGCGCGCCCTGCACGGCGCGCGGGGCGGGCCGCTCGGGGCGCTGGCAGGGCCGGGACAAGTCCGAATGCGGTATTCACATCAGCCCCGAGGGGCGCATCAGACGCAAAGGAGTTCCCGCATGAGCGTTCTTGTCAGAGATACCGGCTTTCACCCCGAGGACTGGCCCCATGGCTTCACCGACAATCCCCGCGAGATCGCGGGCGAGAACGGCGCGGCGCTCGACATCGGCCCCGAGGTGGACCTGGCCGCGCTGCACCCGCGCCTCGGCGCGATCCGGCTCATCCGGATCGCTTTTCCGAGCTTCTCCGACGGGCGCGGCTTCACGCTCGCGCGTCAGCTCCGCCTTGCGGGCTATCCGGGCCGCCTGCGCGCGCGGGGCCACCTCATCGCCGATCAATACGCCATGCTGCGTCGCTGCGGCTTCGACGAGGTCGAACTGACCGGGCCGGAAGCGCGCCGCCAACCCGAGGCAAGCTGGCTCTTGCGTGCGAACTGGCGAAGCCACGACTATCAATCGCGCCTGCGCGGATAGCCCGGGCGCGGAATTCGCCCTTCACCTGATCCAGATCAATGATAACTAGGGGATGTCGGTTTAGACAGCCGACAACATATGCCATGAACGAGATGTTTGATATGACCGAAGCCAAACCGATCAAGACCCCGACCCTGCCGGACGCGCAGACCGTCACCGAGGTAAAGCACTACACCGATCGCCTGTTCAGCTTCAAATGCACGCGCCCGGCGTCCTTGCGGTTTCGCTCCGGCGAGTTCGTCATGATCGGCCTCATGGGCGATCCGGACCCCAAGACCGGCAAGCAAAAGCCGCTCCTGCGCGCCTATTCCATCGCCTCGCCCTCCTGGGACGAGGAACTGGAATTCTACTCGATCAAGGTGCCCGACGGCCCGCTGACCTCCAGACTGCAACACATCGAGCCCGGCGACGAGATCATCCTGCGCCCAAAGCCTGTCGGCACGCTGGTGCATGATGCGCTGCTGCCCGGAAAGCGGCTCTGGTTCTTCGCCACGGGCACGGGCTTTGCCCCCTTCGCCTCGCTCTTGCGCGAGCCGCAGACCTACGAGGACTTCGAGGAGGTGATCGTCACCCACACCTGCCGTGAAGCCGGCGAGCTGACCTATAGCGCGCAGATCATCGAGAGCCTGAAGGACGACGCGCTTCTGAACGAGGTGATCGGGGAAGGCTTCTGGAAGAAGATCAGGTATTACCCCACCACGACCCGCGAAGAGAGCCCGAAAATGGGCCGCATCACCGACCTGATGCGCTCCGGCGAGGCCTTCGAGGATCTCGGCGTCGCACCGCTCGACCCCGAACATGACCGCGCCATGATCTGCGGCAACCTCGCCTTCAACCTCGAACTCAAGGAGATGCTCGAGGACTACGGCCTCGAGGAAGGCGCGAACTCGGACCCCAAGACATATGTGGTGGAAAAGGCGTTCCTGGACTGAAAGACCTCGACCACGGCATGAGGGCCCGGCGCAGCCTCACGGCGCGCATCGTCATGCTTGCGGGAGGTCTCGCCCCAACGCACACGCCGCTGCTTTGCCTCGAATGAAAAAGGCCCGCTCACGCAAGCGGGCCTCAATCGCGATCAGGTGAGCGGGCGCGATCAGGTGAGCGGGCTCAGAGCCCCATGGCCTCACGCACTTGCTCGAGAAGCGCCTTGAGCGCATCAGGATCGTCCTGCGCCTTCTCGAGGCCGGTCTTCAGGAGCATCTTCTCCGTGGAACCGATCTTGTCGGAGTTGTCGATCATCTCGGCAACCTTCTCATAGTCGAAACCATCCGCCGTAAGCAGGTCGGCCCTGTCGCCCGATGTCTCGTCGGGCGTCTCAGCCGCGTCATCTTCCGCTGTCTCCGTGGGCGCATCACTCGTGCCCTCGGTTGCATCGGTGCCCTCTTCGCTCACGGCGTCGGCAGCATCGCTCGCCGCGTCAGATGCAGCATCGCCAGCCTCTTCCACCGCGGTTTCGCCACCTTCGAGAGCA
>JAWLEL010000042.1:0-11677 GCA_041686165.1 Lentibacter sp. | reverse complement strand
CGTCCCGGGCGAAGAGCCTGTCGACCTCCTCGCCCATTTCGGCAAACTCTGCACCGCCCCCGATCGCCTCATCGAAGCTGAGCCAGAACGCCCCCTCCGCGTCGCGGCGCACGCCAAAGCGTGTTCCCGAAACGGTCACGTCCGTCGGGCGGATGGCGCCGCCCAGGAGCGGCCTCATCGCCAGTCCTACAGACATCCTTTCGAAGGAGACAAGCCGCGCACCGGCCGCATCGCTGATCTGCGTTTCAGATAGAAGCACCTTGGGCGACCAGCCGTCCTCGATCACGAATGAAGCCTGCCCGATGCTCAGCTCATAGGGGTCGGCAGCCTGGCCCAGCTGGATCTCTATCTGGTCCCGAACCCAGTCCGGAGCGACGACGGGGTCCGCCCTGAGCGCAAACAGGCCGATGAGGCCGCCGACCAGCAGCGCCGCCAGCAACCCGAGGGAGACAAGTCCGACAGCCGCCCGCCTGCGCCTGCGTCCACGCCGTTTGCGACGCGGCGCAGGGTCGGCTCCCTCGCCAGGCTTGTCCTCTGTTTCAGGTTCTGCCGTCATCTCGGCCTGTGCTCGCCCCCCGGCTCATGAAGTAGCGCCTCCGATCCATGTCTCAAGGCCCGCATGCCTCTCTGCGGGCCGATGCCGCTTCCGGGACGCCGCGAGCGCTTGTCGCATTGCAGCGCCTCTTTTGAGCTAATATGAAACCCAGTGAAGTGATAGAGGTAAAGTGCCCATGGCCGACGACACGCGATTTCCCGCTCCCGATTTCACCCTGCCTGCCGATGACGGCACCGGAGAGGGGACTGACATCACCCTCTCCGACCTGCGCGGCAGCCTTGTTGTGCTGTTCTTCTACCCGCGGGACAATACGCCGGGCTGCACCAACGAGGCCAAGGATTTCTCCCGCCTTCGGGACGCATTCTCCGACCTTGGCGTGACTGTTCTGGGCGTCTCCAAGGACAGCCTCGCCAGCCACGCCAAGTTCCGCGCCAAACAGGGACTCACGGTGCCGCTTCTGTCCGATGAACACGGGTCCACCTGTGAAGAGTTCGACGTCTGGAAGGAAAAGAAGATGTACGGAAAGACCTTCATGGGCATCGAGCGCTCGACTTTTCTGATCGATGCGGATGGCCAGGTTGTCCGGGCCTGGCGGAAGGTAAAAGTGCCCGGCCACGCCGACGAGGTCCTGGCGGCGGTGAAAGCACTCTAGATGGCTGCCTCCCTCTCCGAGATGGCGGTCGACGTTCTCGAATGCGCCGATGGACGTGAGAAGACTGCACGCGCGCGCAAGCATGCGGCCGCGTGGTTCGCCTCGCGCGAGGCCGGTGCTGCCCTGCCCCTCGGCACGGCGTCGCCGCCGCTCCGCCCGTCGCGCCCCGATCGGCCCGAGCTTCTCGACCCCCGCGATGTGCCAAGGCGCAGGCCCGGCTCCGAGAAGGGCAGGATAGCCCTGCTTCACGCCGTGGCCCATATCGAGCTAAACGCCGTCGATCTGCATTGGGATATCATCGCGAGGTTCTCCCACGTGCCCTTTCCCTTGGGCTTCTTCGACGACTGGGTGAAGGCGGGCGATGAAGAAGCCAAGCATTTCAACCTGGTCAGCGACTGCCTGGAGGCGCTGGGCAGCCATTACGGCGCCCTGCCCGCCCATGCCGGCATGTGGCGCGCCGCCGAGGACACGGTAGACGATCTCATGGGGCGTCTTGCTGTCGTGCCCATGGTGCTCGAAGCCAGGGGACTGGATGTGACGCCGGGCATGATCGAGATATTCCGCAAGGCCGGCGCAGACGATGCCGTCGCGGCACTCGAAACGATCTATGCCGAAGAAGTGGGCCATGTGGCCTACGGCTCCAAGTGGTTTCATTTTCTCTGCGGCCGCCATGAGCTTGATCCCAAGGAAGAGTTTCACCGTCTCGTGCAACACTATTTCCACGGCTCACTGAAACCACCTTTCAACGAGGAGAAACGCGCAGAGGCCGGTTTGCCGCCCGATTTCTACTGGCCCTTGACGGAAAGCCCATCGAAGGACTGATATTCTCACGGTCCAGGCTTCGGGGAAATCGGCAAGAATTCGCCGTTTTAAGTGCGTTTCCAACAAGATGCGCAGCTCTCCCCCCAAAGAACTTGCGCCGTGGTGAACAGGGGGTTAATCACTTTCGGGGCAGCGGTCTGGGGATGAGCTGCCGACGTGGCTGCGCCTGCGGGAGGCTCTCGTGCAATGCCGCCACGAAACGATAACGGCTAGGGACAACGGCATCTTGCGCACTCAGCTTGCAATACGGTTCGACGCGCTGCTTGAGCGCTATTTCCCCGAGAGGCGCGTCTTTCTGCGTTCCGACAAGGATACCCGCTTTATCCGCCTGCGCCCCGGAGTGCAGCTCTTCGCCTTTTTTGGCGCGGCCCTTGTCGTCGCCTGGTCGATCATCGCAACGGCGATCTTGCTCATGGACAGCATCGGCTCGGGAAATTTCCGCGAACAGGCCAAGCGTGATCAGCAGACCTATCAGGCTCGCCTCAACCATATTTCCGAGCAGCGCGACACCCGCGCCGAGGAAGCCCTCGCGGCGCAGGAAAGGTTCAACTCCGCTCTGGAGCAGATCTCGGCCATGCAGTCACAGCTTCTCGAGAGCGAAACCCGACGCCGCGAGTTGGAAACTGGGGTCGAGATCATCCAGCGCACCTTGCGCACGGCGATGCGCGAACGGGAGGACACGCGCACCCGCCTCGCCAAGCTCGAAGCCGAGATCGAGAACGGCGGCGCCGGAAGCCAGCTCAGCCTCGCTTCTTCGGATGATGCAGGCAACGCGCTCGACATGCTCACGCAGGCGCTCTCCGACACGGCCGCCGAACGTGACCAGGTCATCGCCGATGCCCAGGACGCGCTTCGCCAAGCCGACGAAATGGAACAACAGATCGCGCTGATGAATGACCAGAACGACCAGATTTTCCGCCAGCTCGAAGAAGCGATGACCGTCTCGGTCAAGCCGCTCGACAAGATGTTCCAGTCTGCTGGCATGGACACCGACAGCCTGATCAAGCAAGTGCGTCGTGGATATTCCGGCCAGGGCGGCGCACTCACCCCGCTCAGCTTCTCGACACGCGGAGAGGAGCCCTCGGCAGCCGCGCGGCGCGCCAACAACATCATCAGCGAGCTGGACCGCCTGAATCTCTACCGCCTCGCCGCGAGCAAGGCCCCCTTTTCCAAACCCGTAAAGGCAGGCTATCGCTTCACATCCGCGTTCGGCTACCGCAACGATCCGAAGACCGGCGGGCGGCGCCTGCACAAGGGCGTGGATTTCGCGGGTCCCGTGGGCACGCCACTCTACGCCACGGCAGACGGGACCGTCACCCACGCGGGCTGGAGCTCGGGCTATGGTCGCCTCGTCAAGATCCAGCACGAGTTCGGAATTGAAACCCGCTATGCTCACCAGAGGCGCATCCGCGTCAAAGTTGGACAAAGGGTATCGCGTGGCGAGCGAATAGGTGATATGGGAGCATCCGGACGGGTTACCGGCCCTCACCTGCACTACGAAGTTCGTGTCGGCGGAAAAGCCGTAAACCCAATGATCTATATCAAGGCAGCTAACGATGTTTTCTAAAAGCAAAATCAACGAACCAGGCCCCAAGTCCGACGAAAAATCCGGGGACGCGGGGCATGACAAGGCCGCTCCGGCAGCACCGGCGACCGGCTCGAAACCCGCTGCCTCGGGCGGCGACTACAAGACCGCCGCGCCGAAAGCCAAGCCGCCCGCCTCGGGCCTCTCGTCTGACCTGCACGTGCAGGGCAACCTGAAGACCACGGGCGACATCCAGATCGAAGGCACGATCGAGGGCGATATCCGCGCTCATCTGCTTACGGTCGGCGAAGGCGCGACCGTCAAGGGCGAGGTGATCGCCGATGACGTCGTCGTCAATGGCCGGATCGTCGGCCGCGTGCGTGGCCTGAAGGTGCGCCTGACATCGACTGCCCGTGTCGAAGGGGACATCATTCACAAGACGATCGCGATCGAAAGCGGCGCCCATTTCGAAGGGTCTGTGCAGCGCCAGGACGATCCGCTCAACTCGGGCAGCGGCAAGCAGGCCGCGGCCCCCGCGTCTGCGGCACCCAAAGCCCCTGCTGCGGCAGCAGAGCCTGCCAAGCCGGCGGCCAAGGACAGCTGACAAGCGCCCGCAACGGGTGAGTTTTAAGGATAGCTTTCTTGACGGGCACTGCTCTCACGCGGTGCCCGTTTTCCTTTCGCACCAGTTCCGAAGTGCGTCCAGGATTCCAGCGCGCCCGGTCAGGCTTCCAGCTCGGCATCCCAGTAGAGAAAGTCGATCCAGCTCTCGTGCAAATGGTTCGGCGGGAAGCGGCGCCCCATGTTGCGCAGCTCTTCGGCCGCAGGCGCGCGGGGTGGCTTTTTCAGGTTCAGTCCTGCGCGCCGCAGGCTCTTGGAGCCCTTCTTGAGGTTGCACGGGCTACAGGCCGCCACGACGTTTTCCCAACTCGTGACCCCGCCCACAGCGCGCGGCACCACGTGATCGAAGGTCAAATCCCCATTCGAGCCGCAATACTGACAGCGAAATTCATCCCTCAGAAACAAATTAAAGCGCGTGAAGGCCACGCGCTTTTGAGGTTTCACATAGTCCTTGAGCACGACGACCGACGGTATCCTGATCTCCGTCGACGGGCTTCGAACCATCTGGTCGTATTCAGCGACGATATCCACCCTGTCGAGCCAGGCCGCCTTGATCGCGTCCTGCCACGGCCAGAGCGATAACGGGTAGTAGCTCAGAGGCCTGTAGTCGGCGTTGAGAACCAAGGCTGGATGCTGCTTGAGTGCACCGGGCTGCCTTACGAAATCCTGTCTGAAATCCCCGTCCATCTTTCCTTCATCTTCTCTCTGCTCGGACCCTTCTCGTAACGCAGATAACATCTGGGCCTCTTGCCTGTGCCAACCACTATATATCGAAGCGTAAATCGGGCAAGCGCCTTGATGTCCCACGCCATGTGCGCAGATTGCCGCCTCTCTGAAACAGAGCCATGACAGTCCCCAAGAACTGCCTAACCATCTGATTTCAATTATGATAATATATTCGCGGGACTGAAATCTCCACCCGCGCGGGAGCGAAAGCGGAGAGGTTCACGCCCTGCGCGACAGATCGCTTGCACGAGAATCGCCCGCGGAAAAACGCGCCTCAATCCTCGGCTGCGCGCTCGGCCTCGATTTCACGCCAGCGCGCGACATTGCGGTTGTGCTCGTCGAGTGTTCTTGCAAATGCATGACCGCCCGTGCCGTCCGCCACGAAGAAGATATAATCCGTCTCGTCCGGGTCGAGCGCCGCCTCGATGCTCGCGCGCCCTGGATTGGCGATCGGCGTCGGGGTCAGCCCCTCGATCACATATGTGTTGTAAGGGGTCGCACCGCGCAGCTCGCTCTGGCGCAACCCACGTCCCAGAACACCTTCGCCATTGGTGATCCCGTAGATCACGGTCGGGTCGGTTTGAAGGCGCATCCCGAGGCGCAGCCGGTTCGTGAATACGCTCGCGACCTGCCGTCGTTCTTCAGCAACGCCTGTTTCCTTTTCCACGATGGAGGCGAGGATGAGCGCCTCGTCCGGGCTTTCCAGCGGGAGACCCTCGGCGCGGTTCTCCCAGGCCTCGGCGAGGATGCTGCTCTGACGTTCCTGCATCAAGTCCAGCAGCTCGCTGCGCATATCGCCCTGCACGATCTCGTAGCTGTCCGGCGCGAGGCTGCCTTCCGCCGGCACATCTTCGATCTCCCCCTCCAGCAGGGAAATCTGCTTGAGCCCTTCGACCACCTGCCAGCTCGTCGCGCCTTCCGCCAGGGCGATGCTATAGCGGGTGTCGGCCTGGTCGCGCACGGCGGTATATTCCGCCGGAGGTTCCTCATTCGTGGGGTCGAATTCGGCTTTCTCCTCGAAGCGCCCCGTCGCCGGGTCCAGTTCACGCACGATGTTCGAAAGGCGCGTTACGCCGATCCGGTAGACCACTTCCGTTCCGCAAGTCGAAGCCCCGCCGCGCGTGATGATCTCCGCGATCTCGGCCATCGAAGCGCCCTCGGGCACGAGATAGCTGCCCGCCTTGAGCTGCGATGTCTGACCCGCATAATCCATGCCGACACGCATCAGCAGCCCTGAGGAAATCGCACCATCCTCTTCAAGTGAGCGCGACACGCGCGAGACGTTGCTGCCCCGTTCGACGCGCAGGCAGATCCGCTCTTCCAGCGGGCCTTCCGCCTGATACGCGCTCTGCCCCCAGATGATCACCCCGCCAAGCAGGAAGACCCCGACGATCAGCATCGTCAGTGCATTCGAGGCAATGTGCCGCCACATATGTCAGTCTACCTTCCGAAATATGACCGAAGCGTTCGTTCCGCCAAAGCCGAAGCTGTTGGAAAGCGCCACGTTGACTTCCCGCTCGCGCGCGGCGTTGGGCGCCAGGTCAAGCGGTGTGTCAACGGCCGGGTTATCGAGGTTGATCGTCGGCGGCGCGATCTGGTCGCGGATCGCCAGGATAGAGAAGATCGCCTCGATGGCCCCGGCTGCACCCAGCAAGTGGCCCGTGGCCGATTTGGTCGAGCTCATCGTCGCTTTCGAGGCCGCATCGCCCAGCAAGCGCTCCACCGCGCCCAGCTCGACCGTGTCGGCCATGGTCGAGGTGCCATGCGCATTGATGTAATCGATTGCGGAAGGTTCAAGCCCGGCATTGTTCAGTGCCGCGCGCATCGAGCGCTCGGCGCCCTCACCGTCTTCGCTGGGTGCGGTGATGTGGTAGGCATCGCCTGAAAGGCCATAACCCGCCACTTCGGCATAGATCTTCGCGCCCCGCGCCTTGGCATGCTCATACTCTTCGAGGATCACCACGCCCGCGCCCTCGCCCATGACAAAACCGTCACGATCAGCATCATAGGGGCGGCTGGCCTTCTCCGGCGCGTCTTCGCTCTTTGTCGAGAGGGCTTTGCAGGCATTGAACCCGGCGATTCCGATTTCGCAGATCGCCGCTTCCGCCCCACCTGCGACCATGACATCCGCATCGCCATGCTGGATGAGACGGCTCGCATCGCCGATCGCATGTGCCCCTGTCGAGCAGGCGGTGACCACCGCGTGGTTCGGCCCCTTGAAGCCGTACTTGATGCTGACCTGGCCCGAGATCAGATTGATCAATGCGCCGGGGATGAAAAAAGGCGAGACGCGCCGTGGGCCTTTCTCAGCCATCAACAGCGTCGTCTGCTCGATGCTTTTGAGCCCTCCGATGCCCGAGCCGATCATGACGCCGGTGCGCAGCCGGTCTTCCTCGTCCTCGGGCATCCAGTCCGCATCCTGCACGGCCTGCATCGCCGCGGCGATCCCGTAGAGAATGAAGTCATCGACCTTGCGGCGCTCCTTCGGCTCCATCCAGTCATCCGCGTTGAACGTGCCTTCGGAGCCATCACCATGCTTGACCTCGCAGGCGTATTTCGTGGTCACGCGCTCGGGGTCAAACTGCGTGATCCGGCCGGCACCCGACTTGCCCGCAAGGATGTTTTTCCAGCTGTCTTCGACCCCACCGCCCAATGGCGTGACAAGGCCCAGGCCCGTAACAACGACACGACGCATTTCTATGCCCCTTCCTCAAAATCTTGCACCGCTCATAGCGCGGGTTGGGGGCAAGGGGCAAGAGCGCGTATGCCCGCCAAATGCGCCGCATCGCAGCGAAAATTCCGCCTCCGCGCAGCTTTTCGCTCAGATGAACTCCGCCGTCGCCTCCGGCTGGGGCTGCGCTGTCGCGATCGCTTCCTCGAGATCCACGGTCTTGTTGAAAAGCGCCCGCCCGATCAGAGCACCGGAGATATTGGGCACGTATTTGAGGCGGGCAACGTCGTCGATGTCGCGCACCGTGCCGGCAGCGATCACATGATGCGCCGTAACCGCAGCCAACCTGCTCAAAACGCCAAGCTGCGCGTCGGGCTGGTCGATATCGCTGTCGATGTCGGTGATAAGGACGCCCGCAAGGGGCACACCTTCGAAAGACGTGAGAAAATCTTCCGGCGTGATCGCGGCAGGGCTGCGCCAGCCGTCGGTCATGAGCTTTCCCTGCATGACGTCCGCGGCCAGAACGATCTGGTCGGGATACCTGTTGGCGAGCTCCTTGACGAGGTTCGGATCGCGCGCGGCCAGCGTGCCCAGAACGATCCGCCCTGCACCCTTCTCGATCCAACGCTCGACCTGCTCGCGTGTTCGCAGACCGCCGGCCAATTGAACGGACGCGCCCGCCGTCCGGATGATCTCCTCGATCAACTCGCCATGATCGCCTCCGCCTGCAACCGCGTCGAAATCCGTGATGTGCATCCAGCTCGCACCAGCCTCGGCAAAGCTCTTTGCTGTTTCAACCGGGTCCACGTGAAAGATCGAAGGATCTTCGAGAAGCCCGCGCTTGAGCGTCACGCAGCGACCGCTTTGAAGTTCCAGTGTCGGGTAGATGATCATGGCTCACTCTCCAATTCAGCAGCGGACTCCCCGCCAGAGCTTATACTACTGCAAATTGCGCGGATTCGCGAGCGCCGCCACACCGGTTGCGAAGCCTGCAGGCTCAAAAACGGTATCCGCACAAAAAAACGGCCCGCAATCAGCGGGCCGTTCCAAATCCGTCGTAAGCCGCGTTCAGGCGGCGTTCTTGATGAACTTCACCGCGTCACCGAATGTCTGGATCGATTCCGCCGCATCATCGGGGATCTCGATGCCGAACTCTTCTTCGAAAGCCATGACAAGCTCGACGGTGTCGAGGCTGTCTGCGCCGAGATCGTCGATGAAGGAAGCATTCTCGGCCACTTTGTCTTCTTCAACACCAAGGTGCTCAACAACGATTTTCTTTACGCGTTCGTCGACGTCGCTCATGTGTTCATCCTCATAACTGCGGGGCTTTGCCCCTTCGTGATGCCCGTGCCCCATGGGGCTGGCGGTTTGAGATACACCCTCGGGTGCGGTTCGTCTCCCGCATGGGAGGGGCCTGAAAGGTCTCCCTTTCGGAAATCTGCGTGGCCTATAGCATATGGTGCGCCATAGGCAAACGCTTTCACGAAATTAAATCCACGGCAAGTTCTTGCGATCTTGGCCGCGCGAAATCACGCTCACAGCATGGCCATGCCACCGTTCACGTGAAGCGTCGCCCCGGTGACATAGCCCGCTTCTTCACTCGCCAGGTAGAGCACGGCGGCGGCGATCTCCTCGGGTTTTCCCATGCGTGCTGCGGGGATCTGGGCATTGATGGAGCTCTTTTGCTCATCGGTCAGCTTGTCTGTCATCGCCGTCGCGATGAAGCCGGGCGCGACGGCATTCGCGGTGATGCCGCGGCTGGCCACTTCATAGGCAATCGACTTGGTCATCCCGACCATTCCGGCCTTGGACGCGGCATAATTGGCCTGGCCGGGGTTGCCCGTTGCGCCGACGATAGAGCTGATATTGATAATCCTGCCCCAACGCGCCTTCATCATCGGGCGCATCACGCCGCGACACAGGCGCATCGTCGAGGTGAGGTTCACGTCGATCACGTCCTGCCATTCCTCGTCCGACATGCGCATGAAAATCTGGTCGCGCGTTATCCCGGCATTGTTGACCAGAATATCCAGCCCGCCCATCGCGGCAATGGCCTGCTTGGGAAGCTCGGCCACCGCCTCCGCGTCGCTCAGGTTGCAGGGCAGCACATGCGCGCCGTCACCAAGCTCCGCGGCCAGCGCCTTGAGCGGGTCTTCGCGCGTGCCCGAAAGCCCCACCTGCGCACCGGCACCATGCAGCGCCTTGGCGATCTCCCCGCCAATCCCGCCAGAAGCGCCCGTCACGAGCGCGGATTTCCCTGTCAGATCAAACATGTCTCTTCCCTCTGTTTCCCTGCACAAATTTCTTCGAAGAAATTTGGCAAGAATTTTCGAAAATTCTTGGTCGCCCAGATCAGCCCTTAAGCGATTCCACACTCGCCTTCACCTCGTCAGGCGTGCCGATGTTGCGGCAGGCGATTTCCTTGTCGATGCGCCGCACCATGCCGCAAAGCGCCTTGCCCGCACCGATCTCCCATATCTCGTTTATGCCTTGCTGCGCACCCATGTGCAGCACGCTCTCGCGCCAGCGCACGGAGCCCGTCACCTGCGCCACCAGCAGCTCGCGTATCCTTGCGGGATCATCCAGGGCAGCGGCTTCAACGTTGGCCACCAGCGGCACCGACGGCGTCTTGATCTCGACCGCGCTCAGCGCCTCGGCCATCACGTCTGCCGCAGGCGCCATGAGGGCGCAATGGAACGGCGCGCTCACGGGCAGCAGCATCGCTCGCCTGGCCCCCTGTTCCTTTGCAAGCGCCACGGCACGTTCGACCGCCGACTTGTGACCCGACACGACAACCTGGCTGGGGTCATTGTCATTGGCGGCTTGGCAGATCTCGCCTTGCGCCGCTTCGGCGGCCACTTTCTGCGCCGTCTCGAAATCCAGCCCCAGCAGGGCCGCCATGGCGCCGACACCCACGGGAACGGCCTCCTGCATCGCCTTGCCACGGATACGCAAGAGGCGCGCCGTGTCAGCCAGGCTCAACGCCCCCGCTGCGGCCAGCGCGGAATATTCCCCCAGCGAATGCCCGGCCACCAGCTTTGCCTCTGAAATCGTCACGCCCTCTGCCTCGAGCGCACGCATCGCCGCGAGGGATGTTGCCATAAGTGCCGGCTGCGCGTTCTGCGTCAGCGTCAGCTCCTCGGCGTCCCCCTCCCAGATCAACGCGCTCAGCTTTTCTCCAAGCGCCTCGTCGACCTCGTCGAAAACGGCCCGGGCCTGCGGATAGGCATCAGCGAGCGCCTTGCCCATACCGATCGTCTGCGCGCCCTGCCCCGGAAATACGAATGCTCGGCTCATGGCCTCCCCCTTCTCATGTTCATCCCCCGCTGATAGCCCGATGGTGCGCCCCGCGCAATCCACGCACCTGCCAGAGAACGAAAAAAGCCGGCGCTGATTGCACCGGCTGTCCTCGGGATGAAACAGGGCGGCTCAGGCCGTCCGGGCGAAGCTCGGACCAAGTGCCGCGCGGAGGGCATCGACTTCGTCAATGCGGTGGCTGAGCGGAAGTTCGACGACAGTGCGCCCCTGGTGGTCACGCGCGATGAAGATACCATCTCGCACGTCGATCTCGCTCAGTTCGTCATAGTTGTAGACATCACGGCGTGACACACGGCCGAAGTCGCTGCGATCAACCACTTCGAGGCGCCCTGCCCTTGGGTCGAGCTGCACTTCCGGGTAGCGACGATGCAACGGGATAAGAAGCGAGATACCACCCAGCAGGCAAAGTGCCGTCATGAACAGTTTCAAGAGCTGTGCGCCCTGATCCCAACTGTTCGCAGGCACAGCCCAGAGGCCGATCGCCGCAAGGACCAGAACCATGCCGGCGAAGACATGGAACAAGCGCAGGGGCGGAAGCACTTCGAGGGAATGTGTTCCATGGCCACGCCCGTTCGCCTCCGGTGCGTTCTCGGCTTTGAAGGCATGTTTCAAAATCTTGGACTGAATGCTCATCTGTCTTCTCCAGGCTCTCTGGCGCGTCTTCCTGCGCATTGAGTACGACTTTCGCGATGCAGAAGGGCCAGAGTTTGACAGAATGAGGCAATTTCAAGAAGATTTGCTCTCAAATGAGGAAAACCTGTGGCAGGCGGCCCCGCCTCTCCGTTC
>JAWLEL010000399.1:0-2697 GCA_041686165.1 Lentibacter sp. | reverse complement strand
ACGATCCTGCCCCAGTTTGTGGGCCTGACGTTTGGCGTCTATAACGGCAAGAAACACATCCCGGTCAATGTGACCGAAGACATGATCGGCCAGAAGTTCGGTGAATACTCACCGACGCGGACCTACTACGGTCACGCAGCCGACAAAAAAGCGAAGCGGAAGTAAGACCATGGGCAAGGACAAGAACCCCCGCCGCGTGGCCGACAACGAAGCAATGGCGAAAACCCGCATGCTTCGCACGAGCCCGCAAAAACTGAACCTGGTGGCCGCGATGATCCGTGGCAAGAAGGTTGACAAGGCCCTCACGGACCTGACCTTCTCCAAGAAGCGGATCGCCGAGGACGTGAGAAAATGTCTTCAGTCCGCCATCGCGAATGCCGAGAACAACCACGGACTTGATGTCGATGAGCTTGTCGTCGCCGAAGCCTGGGTAGGCAAGAACCTCGTGATGAAGCGTGGCCGTCCGCGGGCGCGTGGCCGGTTCGGCCGGATCATGAAGCCGTTCTCGGAACTCACCATCAAGGTGCGTCAGATTGAGGAGCAAGCCTAATGGGTCAGAAAGTCAATCCGATCGGCATGCGCCTTCAGGTCAATCGCACCTGGGACAGCCGCTGGTTCGCGAATACCAAGGATTACGGTGATCTTCTGCTCGAAGACATCAGGATGCGCGAATTCATCAAGGAAGAGTGCAAGCAGGCCGGTGTGGCCCGTGTGATCATCGAGCGTCCGCACAAGAAATGCCGGGTCACGATTCACACCGCCCGTCCCGGTGTGATCATCGGCAAGAAAGGCGCGGATATCGAAACCCTGCGCAAGAAGCTGGCTGCGATGACGGCAAGCGAATTGCACCTCAACATCGTTGAGGTACGAAAGCCCGAGCTTGACGCGCAACTTGTCGCGGAATCGATCGCACAGCAGCTTGAACGGCGGGTCAGTTTCCGCCGGGCGATGAAGCGTTCCGTGCAGAACGCGATGCGGATGGGTGCCCTCGGCATCAGGGTGAACGTCGCAGGGCGCCTTGGCGGCGCCGAGATCGCCCGTACGGAGTGGTACCGCGAAGGTCGCGTCCCGCTGCACACCTTGCGTGCCGATATTGATTACGCAGCCGCCGAGGGGGCGACGCCCTATGGCATCATCGGGGTCAAGGTCTGGATCTTCAAAGGCGAGATCCTCGAGCATGACCCGCAGGCGCGTGACCGCAAGGCACAGGAAATCCAGGACGGTCCGGCCCCGCGTGGCGCCGGTGGCCGCCGCTAAGGAGTAACCGAGATGCTGCAACCCAAGCGCACGAAATTCCGCAAGATGTTCAAGGGCCGGATCAAGGGCGACGCCAAGGGCGGTTCGGACCTGAACTTCGGCACATATGGGCTCAAGGCGACACAGCCCGAGCGCGTTACCGCGCGCCAGATCGAAGCCGCCCGCCGGGCCATGACCCGCCACATGAAGCGCCAGGGACGGGTTTGGATTCGGATCTTTCCCGACACCCCAGTATCGTCCAAGCCCACAGAGGTACGGATGGGGAAGGGCAAGGGGTCCGTCGACTACTGGGCCTGCAAGGTCAAGCCCGGACGAGTGATGTTTGAGATCGACGGTGTGGCCGAGGATATCGCCCGCGAAGCGCTGCGACTTGCCGCGATGAAACTGCCGCTCAAGACCCGGTTGGTGATCCGCGAGGATTGGTAAGCCGCAATCCGCCTCGGCGAACTGCCAGCAGCGTGGTATGTGCAAACCCTCGGATTTTGCGTTGACGGCGCGCCGGCAAAGAAAACGGGACCCCGCACGGATTTTCGTGCGGGGTTTGTTTTTGTTTTTTCAGTCGGGTGCCGCTTTCCGCGATCAAACCCACTTATAGTTGAAGCTTACGCTTACTCGCTCGTCCTCGGCCATGTTCATCGGCACTTCATGGCGTAGCCAGCTTTCCCAGAGAAGCACGTCGCCGACTTCGGGGGTGAAATAAATGAAGGTTCGCAATTCTTTGCGAGCGTCCTTGCGGCGCGGGGGGGAGGCCATCATCCGGGCCGAGCGGGGATCTTCGAGTTTCAGAGCCGACGCGCCGTCGGGCATGGCCACGTAAGTCGTTCCAGAAATAACCGAATGAGGATGGATGTGCGAGGCATGGGTGCCGCCTTCGGGCAGGATGTTGATCCAGATATCCTCGAGTTCAAGCCGTCCTTCACCCAGATCGAATTCGAGATCTGCGGCGAAGGCTGCGACATGGGCATCAAGTGCCGACTTGAGTTCGGCGAAGACCGGAAAGCGCCATGGCAGATCGCTGAGCGAGGCATAGGAGGTATAGCCGGGATAGGCATTCTCCTCGCACCATTGCTGACCGGCCTCGTCGTCTTCGGCGATGGAATAGCAGGAGCTTTCAAGTTCGGTTGCGTCGATCGCGGGGCCCAGTTCGGAAAGACGGGCGCGGTAGAGGCGGGTAACGAAAAGGGAATCAATCTGTGCCATGGCATATTGGTAACCTGTCCGGGCAGGCCGGGCGAGTGGGAAGCTGCGGCATGATGGCATATGTTAACCGCTGGGGTTTTTCGACCCGAGGGTTTAGGTTTATGCAAAGAACATTATATTAGAAATATTCTAATAAATTGTAGGGAAAGTCCCATGTCTAACGCGACGACCTTGAAGAACCTGAATACCGCCTTGCAAATGGAACTGACGGCTGCGCATCAGTATCAGCTTCACGCGCAT
>JAWLEL010000398.1:0-2700 GCA_041686165.1 Lentibacter sp. | reverse complement strand
GGAGCGCCGCCAACTCTCCGACATGCAGTGCGTAGCGCCTGATGAGCGACAACCAAGTTGGCCGCCACCGTCAGCCAAGTTGGCCGGTGGCCCCAGCCGGAGGGAGGGCGTAGCCCGACCGTAGGCTGGGGCCACCGGCGCGGGCCTCATGGGGGGGCTTGGGTGCTGGTCGCTGCGTGCCGGTAGGGTCGGGATCTCTGCATCCAAACGGAGATCCGACCGTGCCGGGCAAACCCGTCACCGACCAGCAAGCGAGACTCTACATGACCGACCGTCGCAATCACAGCCAGCGTGTCGCAGCCTCCCGTGCGGGTTTCAGCGAACGCACCGCCCGCCGCCTCGATGCCGATCCCCGTCTGCCATCCCAGCGCAAGCCTGCTCGGGGACGCACCGTGCCCGACCCCTTGGAAGCCGTCTGGGAGCCGATCCTCGTGCCGATCCTCTCCCGCGATCCGGCCGTGCAGGCCGTGACCCTGCTGCGGCACCTGCAGTTGAACGATCCTGACGCCTTCCCCGACGACCGCGTGCGCCGCACGCTGGAGCGGCGCGTCCGCGACTGGCGCGCGCTGCACGGGCCGGAGCGCGACGTGATTTTCCGGCAGACGCCCGAGCCGGGCCGCATGGCGCTGTCGGACTTCACCGATGCCAGAGGCCTGGGCGTGACGATCGCAGAGCAGCCTCTGGCGCACCGGCTCTACCACTTCGTCCTGGCCTACAGCGGCTGGGAACACGCGGCCGTGGTGCTGGGCGGCGAGAGCTTCCCGGCGTTGGCCGAGAACCTGCAGAACGCCCTCTGGACCCTCGGTGGTGTGCCGCAGGAGCATCGCACCGACAGCCTCTCGGCGGCTTACCGCAACCTCGATGCCCATGCCGCCGCCGACATCACGCGGCGATATGAAAGCTTCTGCGGCCACTACGGCATGCTGGCGAGCCGCAACAACCCCGGCGAGGCGCACGAGAACGGCTCGATCGAGGCCCACAACAACCACCTCAAGGTCGCCCTCGACCAGGCCCTGATCCTGCGAGGCTCGCGTGACTTCCCCGATCTCGCCAGCTGGCGCCGCTTCGTCGATGAGGTGGTGGCCCGCCGCAACCGCCGTCGCGAGGCCGCGGCGCGCATCGAGATGGCGGCGCTGCGCCCGTTGCCCGCCCGGCGCACGACAGACTTCACCGAGGTGGTCGCGCGCGTCACGAAGACGGGGGGCTTCCTGGTCCACAGCGTGTTCTACTCCGCGCCCTCACAGCTGATCGGGCAGCGCCTGCGGGTCCATGTCCATGACGACCGGATCGAGGCCTTCCTTGGCGCCACCCATGTCGTCACCCACCCCCGGCGCCGCGGCCGCGGTGACGGCGTGCGCGTTCACTGCGTCAACTATCGCCATGTCATCCACGCGCTGCGCCGCAAGCCGCAGGCGCTGGCCGGGTCGATCTATCGCGACGGCCTGTTTCCTCGCTCGGAATATGCAGAGGCCTGGGCCGCGCTGTCGGCCGCCTTGCCGCGCCGCGACGCCTGCCGCCGGATGGTCGACCTGCTCGGGCTCGCCCATGACGAGGGCTGCGAGGCCGAGCTCGCCTCCCTCATCGCCGACACCCTCGGCCAGGGCGCGCTGCCAGAGGCGCTCGCCCTCAAACGGAGGCTCGAACCACGCCGGCGCGTGCTCCCGGACGACACGCCCGTCGCGCTCACCGATCTGGCCAGCTTCGACGCCCTGCTGGAGGGCAGCGCATGACCGCCCCCGCAGCCCCGCGCCCCGTCGATGTCCACGCGCTGCCCGCCATGCTCACCGCGCTGCGCTTGCCCGGTTTCCATCGCCATTGGCAGGCGCTGGCCGACCGCGCCGACGCCGAGGGTTGGCCGGCATCGCGCTTCCTCGCCGCCCTGGCCGAGCTCGAGATGGCCGAACGTGACGCCCGGCGCATCCGGCGCCACCTGCACCAGTCCCAGCTCCCGGGCGGCAAGACGCTCGCCACCCTCGACTTCAAGGTCCTGCCCGGCGTGCCCCGCGCCCGCATCGAGGCCCTGGCCGCCGGCGACTGGATCGAGACCGGCGCCAACCTCATCGCCATCGGCAACTCGGGCGCCGGCAAGACCCATGTCCTCTGTGCCATCGGCCATGCCCTCGTCGAGGCGGGCAGACGCGTCCTCTACACCAGCACCACCGACATCATGCAGCGACTGCAAGCCGCCCGCCGCGATCTCGCCCTCGAGGCCGCCCTCGCAAAGCTCGACAAGTTCGATCTGATCATCCTCGACGACATCACCTACGCCCAGAAGGATCAGGCCGAGAGTTCCGTCCTCTTCGAGCTGATCGCTCGCCGATACGAGGCCAGGAGCCTCGCCATCGCCGCCAACCAGCCCTTCAGCGCTTGGAACCGGGTCTTTCCCGACCAGGCCGTAACCGTCGCCGCGATCGACCGCCTCGTCCACCACGCCACCATCCTCGAGATGAACGGCGACAGCTATCGCCGACGCGCCGCCGCCGACCGCAGCACGCCAAAGGTCGACGCTCAGGCGACAACCTTCAGCGACAGCCGAGATCGACACGCAACCGACAAAATCAGGGAGGCCGACACCGAATAACCGATCCGATCAAAGCGGCCAGAAACGGCCATCTTGGCTGTCGGTGCCGGACAAGGAGGTTGACGCTCTACAGGCCGCGGCGATCTCCGCTCTCGACGCCTGCGTCGACTGACGCTCCC
>JAWLEL010000397.1:0-2713 GCA_041686165.1 Lentibacter sp. | reverse complement strand
TTCATCGACGGCCTCGAACTCCATCGTGGCCTTGTCGGTCTCGATCTCGGCGATGATGTCGCCCGAGCTGACCTCGTCGCCTTCCTTGACCAGCCATTTGGCCAATGTGCCCTCTTCCATCGTGGGCGAGAGGGCGGGCATGAGTATTTCCGTAGGCATGAGCGCTCTCCCTTACCGGTAGGTGACTTGCTTGACCGCCTCGATCACCTCGTCGGTGGTCACAAGCGCGTGTTTCTCGAGGTTGGCCGCGTAGGGCATGGGCACGTCCTTGCCCGTGCAGTTGATCACCGGCGCATCGAGATAGTCGAAGGCGCGTTGCATGATCGTGGCCGAGAGGTGATTGCCGATGGACGCCACCGGCCATCCCTCCTCGACGGTGACGCAGCGGTTCGTCTTCATCACCGAGTCCAGCACCGTGTCATAGTCGAGCGGGCGCAGCGTGCGCAGGTCGATCACCTCGGCGGAAATGCCCTCTTCGGCGAGCTTCTCGGCTGCCTCGAGGGCATATGTCATGCCGATGCCGAAGCTCACGATGGTCACGTCCTCGCCCTCGCGCCAGATGCGCGCCTTGCCGAAGGGGACAGTGAAATCCTCCATCACCGGCACGTCGAAGGACTTGCCGTAGAGGATCTCGTTCTCGAGGAAGATCACCGGATTGGGATCGCGGATCGCTGTCTTCATCAGGCCTTTGAAGTCGGAGGCCGAGTAGGGCATGACGACCTTGAGGCCGGGGACTTGCGCATACCAGGCGGCGTAGTCCTGGCTGTGCTGCGCGCCGACACGCGCGGCGGCGCCGTTGGGGCCGCGAAAGACCATCGGCGCGCCCATCTGGCCGCCGGACATGTAGAGCGTCTTGGCGGCTGAATTGATGATCTGGTCGATGGCCTGCATGGCGAAGTTGAATGTCATGAACTCGACGATGGGCCGCAGCCCGCCGAAGGCCGCGCCGACCCCTATGCCGGCGAAACCGTGCTCGGTGATCGGGGTATCGACGACCCGCTTGGCACCGAACTCGTCGAGCATGCCTTGGGTGATCTTGTAGGCGCCTTCGTATTCGGCCACCTCCTCACCCATGAGAAACACGCTGTCGTCGCGGCGCATTTCCTCGGCCATGCCGTCACGCAGTGCTTCGCGGACGGTCTGCTGCCTGAGCTCGGTGTCCTCGGGCCAGTCGGGGCTGCGGTCGGCCTTGGGGGCTTCAGCGGCGGGCTGCGCTGCGGCGGGCGCGGAGGCCTTCATGCCATCCCCCTCATCGGCCTTCTCGTCGTCGGCCTCCTGCGCGGCAGGCTCGGGCGCGGCGGATGCGCTGCCCGCATCGCTCATGTCCTCGCCGTCTTCGCCGATCACGGCGATGGGCGTGTTGACCTTGACGCCTTCGGTGCCTTCTTCCACGAGGATCTTGCCGATGATGCCTTCATCGACGGCCTCGAACTCCATCGTGGCCTTGTCGGTCTCGATCTCGGCGATGATGTCGCCCGAGCTGACCTCGTCGCCTTCCTTGACCAGCCATTTCGCGAGCGTGCCTTCCTCCATCGTGGGCGAGAGGGCGGGCATGAGTATTTCTGTTGCCATTGTCTGTGTCTCCCTCAGGCTTCCTGCGGCGCGTCTTCGGCGGCGTAGATATCGGTCCAGAGCTCGTCGAGCGCGGGTTCGGGGCTCTCCTTGGCGAACTCGGCGCTTTCGTTGATGAGCTTCTTGATGCCCTTGTCGATCTCCTTGAGCTCATCCTCGGTGGCATGCTTGCCCTCGATGAGCATCGTGCGCACATGCTCGATGCAATCGGATTTCTCGCGGATCTTCTGAACCTCCTCGCGGGTGCGATACTTCGCCGGGTCCGACATGGAATGCCCGCGGTAGCGATAGGTCATCATTTCGAGGATATAGGGGCCTTTCCCGGCGCGGCAGTGGGCCACGGCCTTCTCGCCCGCGGCCTTCACGGCCAGAACATCCATGCCGTCGACGCTTTCGCCCGGGATGCCGAAGGATTCGCCACGGGTGTGAATGTCGGGCGAGGAGGTGGACCGTTCCTGCGAGGTGCCCATGGCATACTGGTTGTTCTCGATCACGAATATGACCGGCAGTTTCCAGAGCGCGGCCATGTTGAAGGTCTCGTAGACCTGGCCCTGGTTGGCTGCGCCATCGCCGAAATAGGTGAAGGTGACGTTGTCGTTTTCCTTGTACTTGTCGGAGAAGGCGAGGCCGGCACCGAGCGGCACATTGGCCCCGACGATACCGTGGCCGCCGTAGAAGTGCTTTTCCTTGGAGAACATGTGCATGGAGCCGCCCTTGCCCTTGGAATAGCCGCCCTCGCGCCCCGTCAACTCGGCCATGACCCCGTTCGGGTCCATCCCGCAGGCGAGCATGTGCCCATGATCGCGGTAGGTCGTGATGCGTTTGTCGTCCTCTTTCGCGGTGGCTTCGAGCCCGACGACAACGGCCTCCTGGCCGATGTACAGGTGACAGAACCCGCCAATGAGCCCCATGCCGTAAAGCTGACCGGCCTTCTCCTCGAATCGCCTGATGAGAAGCATGTCGCGATAGTAGGCGCTCAATTCTTCAGCGGAAGCGTTTGATTTGGCTTTGGTTTTCCGGGTGGCCATATGTGTGCGCCCCTTTCGTAAACAGATAGTTTAGCGTTAAACCATTTATTACACGAAATTTTGTTTCCATGCGAGCGCAAATTTGCGGCAGGGCTCCGGGCGCGGGTGCGCGC
>JAWLEL010000041.1:0-11796 GCA_041686165.1 Lentibacter sp. | reverse complement strand
CTCCAGCAGCCAGAGAAGGAGGTCGAACGCCGCCAGCGTGAAGCGCGCGACCGCATGGCCAAGATGCGCGGCGCGGACCCGGAGCCCGAACAGGCCACGAGGACCGCAAAGGCACCCCCTCGGCGCGACGTGCTCCCCGATGTCGACGAGATCAATTCCACGCTGCGCAAGGACAGTGAACGTCGCAAAACGGCCACTCAGGCCGCGCAGGAGCGCGAAGCCCAGACAAAGCCCGGCGGTTCCCGCAGGGGGTTCGCAATCGTTCTTCTGATCGCCGTGATCGCCCTGCTGGTCTATATCTTCGCGCCACAGATATCCGAGGCCGTGCCAGCCCTGGCACCTTACATGGAAAGCTATGTGCTGGCCGTCAACGACGGGCGCATCTGGCTGGATGAGAAGATCCGCGGGCTCGTATCAATGCTCGATGGCATGGCATCGGACGCGCCCGCTTCAGAGCCTGCAGAGTAGCCCGACGCATAAAGCGGCACAGGGGCTCCACGGCCTGACTACTCGAAACGGTCCAGAAGCCTGCGCAGGTAGCTGCGTTCCTTTTCCGAGCGATCGGAATCGCCCGAGCGGCGGCGAATCTCGTCGAGAAGTTCGCGCGCCCTCCGGTAGACGTCTTCATTCTGAAGCAGGGTCTCTCCAGTTGCGGACGATCCTCCGCGGCTGCGGCCAAGGGGGTCCGACCCATCGCGGCCCGAGGCTTGGGCATTGCGACCGTCCTGACCCTCCTGCCCCTCGCCCGACTGTGCGAGCGATTCGCCGAGATTGTCCATGCCCTCACGCAGGTTGTCCATGGCTTCTGCCTGTCGATCGATCGCCTCGGCCAGATCGTTCTCCCTCAAGGCTTCTTCGGCCTCCTCCATCGCGCGTCCGGCGCCTTCCAGCGCCTCGCGCATGGCCTCGCCCGGCTCGCCGCCGAGTTGCGGCAGCTGCCTTTCCTGCTCGGAGAGGCCACGGCGTAGCTCCTGCTGGCGTTCGGCCAGCGACCGCTCGCCGCCGCCCTGCTGGCCTTCGCCATCTTCCTCGCCACGGCCATCGCGGCCCGACTCGGCATTTCCTTCGCCCTCACCCTGGCCTTCATGCTCTTCGCCGCGCCCCTCACCGCCATTGCGGCCCTCGTTCTCGCCCGACTGCCCCGAGCGGGCGTCAGGGTTGAACTGTTCCTGAAGGTCGCGGAAGGCCTCGTCGGATAGCCCCTGCTGGCCACGCAGCGTCTCGGCGAGGCCTTCCATCGCCTGCTGGCCGGGGTTCTCGCCCGTGCCCGACTGGTTCTGCGTCACGCGCATGTTTTCCATCATTTGCTGGAACTCGCGCAGTGCCTGCTCGGCTTCGGCCATACGCCCCTGCTCCATCAGCTCCTGGATGCGGTCCATCATGTCCTGAAGGTCCTGCTGGGAAAGCTGCATGGACTCGCCCTGCTGCTGGGCGTTCTCGTTCTCTTCGCCTTCCTGCTGTTGCTGCTGGGCAAGTTGGTTCATGTAGTCGTCTGTCGCCTCGCGCAGCTCCTGCATCAGCTCGGCGATTTCCTCCTCGGAGGCCCCGTTGCGCATCGCCTCGGAGAGCTTCTCCTGCGCTGCGCGCATGCGTTCGAGCGCATCGGCGAGGTTGCCGTCCTCGAGCGCAAGCGCCAGCTCCCACATGGCCTCCGCCAGCTCCTGTTGCGCTGTGTCGCTCACCCCGTCATCCGCCAGCGCGGTCTCGAGACGACGCAGGATGACCCTGAACTTCAGGTAGTCCGCCTCACGCTTGAACAGACCTTCGGGGCGATGAGAAATCGCCCGCATCAACTGCGCGATACGCGGCGCATTGTCTCGGTTCCACAGAAGGTCGCGCCGCAGCTCGACCACGGCGGCGGCGACCGGGTTGAAGAACTTGCGCGCGGCCAGCGTGATTTCATAGGGCCCGCCCTCGCCCTCCTGCTCAGCCTCGTCGCGTGCGAAAAAAGTGATCGTGACCGGCAGGTTGGCCCAGGGGTGGTCGCTGAAATCTTCCTGGAAAGTCTCTTCGAAGTCGTCGCGGGATCCCGTGACAGGCAAGGGCAAGGGCACCTCGATCGGCGCGGTGTCCTCCGGCTCGAGTGCGAGGCCGTAGCGGCGGTCCACGCGCGGCAGGTCAAGCTCGATCAGCACGCGCCCGGCGGCAACCGAGTAGTCATCCATGGCTTCAAACGGCATGGTGAAAACTCCGCCCACCGCAACTTCCGCAGGGCCTGTCGGCTCCACCATCGGCGGCAGGTCCTTGATGGCTGAAATCTCCCATTCGCGCGGGTGGGTGCCGGTGAGACCCAGCCTGCCGTCCTGCTGCACGCGGAAACTCTGCTCTTCCGACGCGGCCGAGGGGATGTCACCAAGCCGCGTGGAGACCGTCTCATTCACGGTCACGTCGCCGACATCGCCGTAAAGACGCAGCGTCACCTCGCTCCCGACAGGAACGGACAGCTCGCCCGCCTCACGCTTGTTGAGATAGATCGCTGGCAAGCCCGTGTAGCGCGGCGGTTCGATCCAGCCCTCCCAGCTTGGCCCCGCAGCCTGAGCCGACCCGGCCATCGGTGCGCTGATCTCGGAGACCGTCCCGAGGCGCCAGACCGAGCCGAAGAGCATCGAGACCGCAAAAAGCAGCAAGGCGACATGGCGCAGTCCGAACGGGTCAAACCGCGCGAGCCTCACTCTCGGCGGAATGCTGCGTGCGGCCTTGATGCGTTCGTGCATCCTGCGCTGGTATTCCTGCCAGATCGCTTCCGAGGCCGCGTCGGACCTGCCGATGGCCTGCTTGTCGCGTACAGCCCGGATCGGGCGCCCGGGCAAGGCCGCGTCAATACGCTCGAGCGCCTGAAGCCGCGTCGGCTTCGCGAAGCGCCGCGCCGCATACCAAAGCCCGAAGAGCGCGAGAATCCCCGTCAGAACGACGACGCTCCATGTGACTTCCAGTGGCAGAACTTCATGCAAGCCCATGAAAATGAACGCCAAAAAAGTGACCGCAGCCGACCATAGAGGCCAGAACGCAAGACAAAGCCGCTCAGCCCAAAGCCCGAGATACGTCAGGCCAATCTGACGTCGCAGGTCGATGCGTTCCGTATTTTCGGGGCGGCTTGGCAAACCGGGCCTCCTGTCTGAAGGGACGTCGAGCGCTCTCGCGGTCTACATCCACTCCGGCAGGGTATCGCGATTCACCATCTCTTCCAAGCTGGGACGCGGGCGAATGACAGCAAATTGATCACCCTTCACCAGAACCTCGGGGATGAGCGGGCGTGAATTGTATTCGCTGGCCATGACCGCTCCGTAGGCTCCGGCGCTGCGGAAGGCCACGAGATCTCCGGCCCGAGCGGGCATCACATCGCGCGCTTTGGCGAAGGTGTCGCCACTTTCGCAGACCGGCCCGACGATATCATAGCGCTCCGGTTCGGTGCCCGCTGCGGCCTCGATGACCGGCACAATGTCATGATGGGCATCATACATTGCCGGTCGGATGAGATCGTTCATCGCCGCATCGAGGATGAGGAACTTGCGGTCCTCCCCCTCTTTCACAAAGATCACCTCGCTCACGAGCAGCCCGGCATTCCCGACGATGAGACGGCCCGGCTCGATCTCGATCTCGCAGTCGAGATCGCCCAGAACCTCCTTGATCATCGCGCCGTAATCCGTCGGCAGGGGCGGTGCCTCGTTCGAGCGCGCATAGGGGATGCCAAGCCCTCCGCCCAGATCGAGCCTGCGGATGTCATGGCCGTCCGCACGGAGCTGCTTGGTGAGTTCCTTGACTTTCTCGTAAGCCAGCCGGAATGGCTCGAGCTCGGTGAGCTGAGAGCCGATATGAACGTCGATCCCGACGATCTCAAGCCCTTCGAGCCTAGCCGCATAGGCGTAGACTTCGCGCGCACGGCTGATCGGGATGCCGAACTTGTTCTCCGATTTCCCCGTGGCGATCTTGGCATGGGTCTTCGCATCAACGTCGGGGTTCACGCGCACGGTAATCGGCGCCTTGACGCCCAACTCACGGGCCACGGCATCGAGGCATTCCATCTCCGGCTCGCTTTCGACGTTGAACTGGCGGATGCCGCCCTCCAGCGCCATGCGCATTTCGCCTGGCGTCTTGCCGACACCGGAAAAGACGATCCGCTCACCGGGAACACCCGCCGCTTTCGCCCGCGCATATTCCCCGCCCGAGACAACATCCATCCCTGCTCCGAGGGCTGCAAGTGTCTTGAGGATCGCCACATTCGACGCCGCCTTCATCGCGTAGCAGACAAGGTGCTCCGTGCCCTCCAGCGCCTCGTCAAATAGCTTGAAGTGCCGCTCGAGCGTGGCCGTCGAATAGCAATAAAAGGGGGTGCCCACATGCCGCGCGATCTCGCGGATCGGCACGTCCTCGGCGCAAAGTTCGCCCGACTTGTAGATGAAGTGATCCATGGCCTGTTCCCGTCTGCCCGCGCCTCCCCTAAAGGAATGCGCGCTCCATGAAAAGCGCGTTTCCGTGAAGCCAGGTGCGACGCAAGGTTCGCGCCCGACCCCGAGGGTGGGCGCGGTGACGCTTGCCGGGGCATCGCTTCAAAGCACAAGAGTGCCACCAAGCACGACCGTGACAACACTTCGCGCCCGCCCTGGGGGGCGGGGTCGGGCGCGAACCTGATCGCAGGCGATCCGGGGAAGAAGACTTTCAATGAGACGAAGAATGATAGCGTAGGACTAGAAGCCGAGCGAGACCGTCAGCGGCCCTCTGACCACGCCGACCGTGCCGGACGTGCTGACACCGTCTTCCGTCACGGTCACATTGGCCCCTGCCGTGGGGCGCACAGGGTCACCATCCGCACCGCAGGAAGCGAGCGCCACAATCGAAAGCAAGGCAAGAACACGTGTCATGTCGACCTCTTCAATACTTCGCCATGATAGCGTTTCACCGCCCGACGGGCAACGTTAAGCCGAGCGCATCCGCAGGTAGATATAGAGCGGCAGGCCGCAACTTACCCCGATACCGAAGGTCGCCGGGATGGCGATGAGCCTGAGCCAGTCACGCCGCTGCACCGTCTCGGTGATGACCCAGACCGTGAGCGCGATGGCCGCGATGGTCAGGTCCCATGTCAGGCCGGTGACGGAATCATTCACCCACCAGGCCTGGCTGAGGCCGACAAGCCCCGTGCCTTCCTCGCGCATGTAGCGCAGGAAATGAAACATCGGGTGCACCGCGCCCCAGATGGCCAGCGCCAGAAAGACGAATTTCATCCCAGTTTTTCCTTCCACCGTGCGATCTGCTTGCGCACCTCGCCCGGAGCCGTGCCGCCGTAGGACGTGCGCGATGCGACCGAGTTCTCGACCGTCAACACGGAGAATACGTCTTCGGTGATCTCCCCGTTCACTTTTTGCATGTCCGCAAGGCTCAGGTCCGGCAGATCGCAGCCCTTCTCCTCGGCCATGGCCACGAGACTGCCAGTGACGTGATGGGCCTCGCGGAAAGGCATGTTGAGCACGCGCACGCACCAGTCGGCAAGGTCCGTGGCCGTGGAAAAGCCGTTGCCCGCCGCCGCAGCGAGGCTCTCGCGGTTCGCGCTCATGTCGCGCACCATGCCTTCCATCGCGGCCAGCGCCAGCATCAGGTTGTCCGCCGCGTCGAAGGTCTGCTCCTTGTCTTCCTGCATGTCCTTGGAATAGGCGAGCGGCAGCCCCTTCATCACGGTCATCAGCGCCACATTCGCTCCGAAGATCCGCCCGATCTTCGCGCGGATCAATTCTGCCGCGTCCGGGTTCTTCTTCTGCGGCATGATCGAGGAGCCGGTGGAGAAGCTGTCGGAGAGCGTCACGAAGCGGAACTGCGCCGAGGACCAGATGACAAGCTCTTCGGAGAAGCGGCTCAGGTGCATCGCGCAGATGCTCGCACAGCTCAGGAATTCCAGCGCGAAGTCGCGGTCGGAGACGGCATCGAGAGAGTTGGCGGCAGGGCGGTCGAAGCCCAGCGCATCGGCCGTCATCTGGCGGTCGATCGGGAAAGACGTGCCCGCCAGTGCCGCGGCCCCGAGAGGGCTTTCGTTCATCCGCGCGCGTGCATCGCGGAAGCGACTCACATCGCGGCCCAGCATTTCCACGTAGGCCATCATGTGATGACCCCATGTCACGGGCTGCGCGGTCTGCAAATGCGTGAACCCCGGCATGACCCAGTCGGCCCCGGCCTCGGCCTGCCCGAGAAAGGCGCGTTGCAAGGCTTCCAGGCCTTCGATGGCCGCATCCATCTGATCGCGCACCCAGAGTTTGAAATCTGTCGCCACCTGGTCATTGCGCGAGCGGCCCGTGTGCAGCCGGCCCGCGGGCGCGCCGATCAGCGCCTTGAGCCGCGCCTCCACGTTCATGTGGATATCCTCCAGCGCGGCGGAAAACTCGAAGGTGCCGCCCTCGATCTCTGACAAGACGGTGAGCAGCCCTTCCCTCATCGCCTCGGCATCGCTATCTGTGACGATGCCCGTCGCCGCCAGCATGGCGGCATGGGCCCGCGAGCCTTCGATGTCTTGCGCGGCCATTCGCTTGTCGTAATCGATCGAGGCGTTGATCGCCTCCATGATCGCATCCACGCCAGCCGAGAAACGGCCGCCCCACATCTGGTTCGAGGTATCGTTGCTCATGTCGTTTGCCTTCGAAAGGAAGAAAATGTCTCGCTCGAAGCTGGTCTATACCGCCCTCGCCGCAATCGCAATCGTGGCTGGTCTGCTCTATTACTCCGGTCGCGACGTCGCGCCGCAAAACACCGATCCCGACACGCTGGCCGAGCTCGAAGCGCTGAAGACGGGCGACATGAAGAAGCTTGTCCTGCACAAGAGCCCTCAGCCGGTCTCGACAACGGCCTACGAGACGGAGGACGGCGGCAAAGCCAAGCTCTCCGATCATGAAGGCAAGATCGTCCTGCTCAATTTCTGGGCGACATGGTGCGCACCCTGCCGCAAGGAAATGCCCATGCTCGCCGAGCTTCAAACGGAATACGGCGGCGATCTCTTCGAAGTCATCACCATTGCAACGGGCCGCAACGACCCCGCCGCCATGAAACGCTTCTTCGAGGAGATCGGTGTCGACAACCTGCCGCTGCACCGCGACCCGAGCTCCGCTGTCGCCCGCGAGATGGGCGTGCTGGGCCTTCCGGCCACCGTTGTGATCGACAAGAGCGGTGCCGAGATCGCCCGCCTTCTGGGCGATGCGCACTGGTCCTCCGACAGCGCCAAGGCGATCATCGAGGCGCTGCTGCCCGAGGGGTGACCGGGCAGGATTGACCCGACGCGAGCTTTGACGAGGCAGGCGGCTTGGCGCTATCTTTCCTCGAAAGGGGAGAATGCGGATGCCGCTGGAGATCTTGGGGCCGATGGTCGTGCTCGGCATTGCCGGCATCGCCCTGCTCTTGCACCTCGCAGGTCGGACAGCGCCGATGCGTCTCGAAACGGAGGAGGACGCGCGCCGCGCCTGGCTGCGCGAACATGGCGAGGATGCGCCCGGCGCCGTTCTCGTCGCGGCCAATGGGCGGGCCGCGCTGCTGCGCCTGCCGTCCGGAGCGCTTGGCCTCGTGACAGCGATGGGCGCCGATCCCTCGGCGCGCTACCTGACAGGCGCAAGCTGGGAGACCACGGCACAAGGCCTTCGCATTCGCCTGCCCGATTTCGCCGCGCCCCGCTTTGACATCGCGCTGAGCAAGGACGAACGTGCCGCATGGCTCGCACTGAAGGATCAGACCAAATGACCGACCAGCTCACTTTTCCCGATGTCGTCGCGCTTGCCGTGCCGTTCTTCATCGCCGCGATCCTGATCGAGCTGACATGGATCCTCATTAGGAAACGCGGCGGGCGCTACGAGACGCTCGACGCCGTCACCTCGCTCATCATGGGCGCGGGCAACGTCGCCTCCGGGATCATCCTCGGCTTCATCACCTTCGGTTTCCTGATGTTCCTGTGGGAGCTGACGCCGCTCGATCTGGGGACATCCATCTGGGTAATCGCCCTGTGCTTCGTGCTCGACGATCTGCGCTATTACTGGGTGCACCGCTTCGGCCACCGGATCCGCTGGGTCTGGGCCTCCCACGTCAATCACCACTCCTCGCAGCATTACAACCTCACGACAGCCCTGCGCCAGACATGGACAGGCACCTTCACCTTCATGATGATCGTGCGCGCGCCGCTGATCCTGCTCGGCTTTCATCCGGCCATGGTTCTCTTTTGCGGCGGGCTCAACCTGATCTACCAGTTCTGGATTCACACCGAGGCAATCGGGCGCATGCCCCGCTGGTTCGAAGCGGTGATGAACACCCCGTCGCATCACCGAGTCCATCACGGCCGCAATCCGCGCTATCTCGACGCCAATTATGCGGGGGTCTTCATCATCTGGGACAAGCTCTTCGGAACCTTCGTGCCCGAGCTCGAAGAGGAAAAGCCCGATTACGGCCTTGTCCACAATCTCGGCACCTTCAACCCGATCCGCGTCGCCTTTCACGAATGGGTTGGCATTTTCAAGGACATAACCCAACCCGGGATCACCTGGCGCGACCGGCTCAACTATTGCATCCAGCCCCCCGGCTGGAGCCATGACGGCAGCCGCGACACCTCGGAGACCATCAAGGCCAAGCATCTCGAACGCAACCCCGAAGACAGGGGCACGGCAGGCTTCGAGGGCGGCTGATCCTTGTCGGGGCACCTAGTGTTCGCTTGTCTCACAGGTCCATTCGTCTAGTCTTGTGCCAACAGCAAGACGAGGCCCAGATGCTCACCCGTCGCCAGATGATTACCGCGCTCGCCGCCACAGCCGCCCTGCCTGCGCATGCACAGGCCGGGTTTGAAAATTGGCTCCACGGCTTCATGCAACGTGCCGGTCGGCAGGGCATCTCGAAAACGACGCTCGATGCAGCATTTTCAGGCGCTTCCTTCCTGCCCAAGGTCATCGCCAATGACAGCAGGCAAGCCGAGGTCGCCAAGCCCTTGCAGGACTACCTGGCATCCGCCGCCTCCGGCGCGCGCCTTGCGGGCGGGCGCAATTCGCTCGAGCGCTATGGCAGCCTGCTGACCCGCATCGAGCGCCGCTACGGTGTCGAAAAGGAGGTCATCGTGGCGATCTGGGGCATGGAAAGCGCCTTTGGTGGCTTTCGCGGCTCTGCGCCCGTCTTCTCGACACTCGCAACACTCGCCTATGAAGGCCGCCGTCGCGATCTCTTCGAAGCCGAGCTGCTGGCCGCGCTCAAGATCCTTCAGGCCGGACATGCGAGCGCCGCGCAGATGAAAGGCAGCTATGCCGGGGCCATGGGTCACACCCAGTTCATGCCCTCGACCTTCCTTGCCCATGCGCAGGACTTCGACGCAGACGGGCATCGCAACATCTGGGGAGACGATCCGACAGACGCGCTCGCCTCCGCCGCCGCCCTGCTCAAGGCCGAAGGCTGGCGAAAGGGCCAGCCCTGGGCCATCGAGGTGCGCCTGCCGGACGGCTTCGACCTCGCGCTGACGGGCCGCGTCTACCCACGCGCCGCACGCGACTGGCGCAAACTCGACGTCAGGACGGCGACAGGCAAACGCCTGCCCGATCACGGCTCCGGCGCGCTCATCCTGCCCGCCGGGCCGCGCGGGCCGATCTTCATGATCTACGACAATTTCCACGTTCTTAAGACATACAACTACGCCGATAGCTACGTGATCGGCGTGGGGCACCTCTCGGACAAGCTCGCAGGGGGCGGTGAGATCGTCTCAAGCTTCCCGCGAAACCCCTGGGGCATGAGCAACACCGAACGGCGCGCGCTGCAAGAGCGCCTCAACGCGCGCGGCTTCGGCGCGGGCAATCCCGATAGCGTGATCGGCGAGAAAGGGCGCGCCGCGATCCGGGCCTATGAGCAGGCCGCCGGGCTCCGCGTCACCGGCGTGCCAAGCAGGGCGCTGCTCTCGGCGCTGCGGTAGGGGGGCCTGTGATGTGCGGTGAGGGGGTTAAGTGGCGAAAACCGGGGGCGAGCCTGGGCCAGACAGGTGAGCAAGGCCCATCGCCGGACCGCGGGGTGGCGATCAACGGGCATTCTGCGCACTTTATGTCTGCCACGTCCGGACTCCGCATCAGCGATGCGCCCAGCTTTGCCAAATCGCCAGCCCGAGGAGGCGGTCTGGCGATGGGCCGGGCACCTTCGGTGCTATTCCGGCCCGGGATTAAGAACGTCCGTTTCATGGCTGCAAGCAGCCATCGGCCCTTTTCACCCCGAAGACTTGCCTCCTGACCTCAAGCTTGCCCCCCAATGGGAAGCCCAACCCTAAAGCCCCCAGAACCGCCGCATCTCGTCCGCGCAAGCCTGCGGGTGGGTGATCGGGGCCATGTGTCCCGCGCCCTCGACGCTGACGCTCTCCGCCCTCGGGATACGCTGCGCGAGGCCCGCATTGATCGCCGCGATTGAACCGGGCGACCCCGCGCCGCGCACAAGGAGAACGGGTATCTTGAGCCCTTCCAGACGGCCTGCATCCAGCAGCCCGGCCTTGTCGCCATAAAGCTGCGGCTCGGCGTCGAGAATGATATGGATCTTCGCGACCATATCCGCACGCGCCTCCTGCGGCAATTGCTCCCAGGGCAGCCCTCCGCCGCCCCACTCGGCGAGGAAGGCCTTTGCCGCCGCCTCCCGCTGGCCTGTGTCCAGAAGCGCACGCATATCCTGCATCTCCCGCCTGTGCTCCTCGGCACGGTCTGGCTCATCCCGGATCGCCACGGCGAAGAAAACCGGCTCGATCAGGACCAGCGAGCGGACCTGCTCGGGGCATTCGACCGCCATGCGCAGGGCGACAGTCGCTCCGAAGGAATGGCCCACGAGATCAATCGGCTCGCTCCCAAGGAAGCTCTTGCCGACTGCCGTGCTGACACTGTGATAATCCCCCTCGCGGTTCCACGCCGCACTGCGGCCGTGATCGAGGTGATCGAAGGCGGTGAAGGTGAACTCTGTCTCGAAAAACCCCGCCAAGCCCCGCCACGCCCCGCCATGGGCCAGCGAGCAATGGAGCAGCAGCGCCTGCCGCGGCCCCTGCCCAAGCGTCCTGTGATAGATGTCGTAGCCTGCGCGGCGCTCGGTCGGCATTCAGAGCGCGCCTTTCAGATAGGCGTCGAGGTCTTCCAGCTTGTCCTGCCCCCAGAACTTCTCGCCATCGTCCAGAACGTAGAAGGGCGAGCCGAAGACGCCCGCCTCGACCGCCTCTTCGAGGTTGCGCCCGTATGTTTCCGCCCCGCTCAGCATACCCGACATCGTCAGACCCCGGTCGAATCCGCAGGCCTCAAGACAGTCCTGGATCAACGCCTCGTCACTGATGTCCTTGTCCTCGGCCCATGTCTGGCGCATCAGCTCATGTGCCAGCCTGCCCAGATCTCCGCCGCCCGCCTCCTGCGCCGCGATGATCGCGTAGGAAGATGGCGCCGGGTTGGTCGGCCAGAAGGTCGGCTTCGGCCCCACAACGGGCAAGCCCGTCTTCCTGGCCTGACGCATCAGCTCCTGGTCGCGATAGGCCATGCGCGAGGGATGTCTTTCGGCCGGGGCCACTCCCCCTGTACGCGCGAACAAGGCGAGGATATCGAGCGGTTTGTAGGTGATCTTGGTGCCCGTTTGTGTTGCGATCCGTTCAAGACGATCCCCCGCGAGATAGGCCCAGGGCGACAAAGTCGAAAAATAGTAATCAATCTTCGGCATGAGGCAGTGTGCTCCTTTTCGAGGCCGTGCGGCGGATCATGCCATTGACGGACAAATCGCGCGCTTTGCCAGACCCTAGAGAGATGTTAATCGGTGTCAACGACACGATTCTGTCATGAATCACCTTGCCTCGGAGCTCGC
>JAWLEL010000040.1:0-11807 GCA_041686165.1 Lentibacter sp. | reverse complement strand
CGGACCGTGGAGGAGGAAGCCGCCGCGCTGGAGCAGACCTTGCCGCCCGGGGTCTCGCTCGATCTCATTCGCACGCGCGCCGAGGCGATCAGCGGGCGGTTGAACATTCTGCTCGAGAACGGGCTTGTCGGGCTTGGGCTTGTGGTGGGGCTGCTCTTTTTCTTCCTCAATGCGCGCACGGCCTTCTGGGTTGCCGCGGGGATTCCCGTCGCGATGCTGGCGGCGGTGGCGCTGATGTTCCTGTCGGGGCTGACGATCAACATGATCTCGCTCTTCGCGCTGATCATCACGCTCGGCATCGTGGTGGATGATGCGATCGTGGTCGGTGAGCATGCGGATGCGCGGGTGCGAAAATATGGCGAGGCGCCCGTCGTGGCCGCCGAGCGTGCGGCGCTGCGCATGTCGATGCCGGTCTTCTCGGCCACGCTCACGACCCTGCTCGCCTTCTTTGCGCTCACATTCATCGAGGGGCGCTTCGGCAATCTCATCTCCGACATTCCCTTCACGGTCGTCGTGGTGCTGATCGCGAGCCTGGTGGAGTGCTTCCTGATCCTGCCCAACCACATGGCCCATTCGCTGGCGCATTCGGCGAAGGAGCACTGGTATGACCTGCCGTCCAAATATGTCAATCGGGGCTTTCGCTGGGGCCGAGAGAGGCTGTTCCGGCCCTTCATGGGTTGGGTCATCAAGCTGCGCTATCCGGTTCTGGCCGGGGTTCTGGTGATCCTCGCCAGCCAGGCGACACTGTTCTTGCAGGGCGATGTGAAGTGGCGCTTCTTCACCGCGCCGGAGCGACGCTCCATCTCGGGAAATTTCGCCATGGTCCCCGGCTCGAGCCGGGCCGATTCCATCGAGATGATGACCGCGCTTCAGCAGGCCATCGAAGAGCTCGGCGCGGACTACGAGGAGCGCCACGGGCGCAACCCGATCGACTACGTGCTGGCGCAGGTCGGTGGCAATACCTGGCCGCCGCTGGCCGGGTCGGACACCAAGGAGCCAGACGAGCTGGGCGCGATCGCCATCGAGCTCATCGACGCCGACCTGCGCCCCTATTCGAGCTTTGCCTTTCTTGGCGAGTTGCAGGGGCGGCTGCCGAGCCACCCGCTGCTGGAGACGGTGAGTTTCCGCGGCTGGCGCTCGGGGCCGGGGGGAGATGCGCTCGACGTTCAGTTCTTCGGGGCCGATGCGCGCACGCTCAAGGCCGCAAGCGAGGCGCTCAAGGAAGCCGTGAGCCGCTATCCCGAGGTGAGCGGCGTGGAGGACACGCTGAGCTATGACAAGGATGAGTTCGTCCTCGATCTGAGCGCGCAGGGGCAGGCGCTGGGCTTTACCATCGACGGGGTGGGCCGCGTGCTCAGGCATCGCCTGAACGGACTGGAAGCCGCGACTTACCCGGACGGCGCGCGCAGTGCCTCGATCCGTGTGGAGCTGCCCGAAGAAGAGCTGCGCGCCGATTTCCTCTACACCACGCAGCTCAGGGCCCCGAGTGGCAAATACGTGGCCCTGTCGGACGTCGTGAACCTGCGCGAGGAGGCTGGCTTCTCGACGATCCGCCGCGAGAACGGGCTGCGCACCGTGTCTGTCACGGGCGACATCTCCGAGGATGATCCGGCGCGTGCGAGCGAGATCGAGGAGGCGCTTCAGGAGAAGATCCTGCCGGAGATTGCCGGGGTTCATCAGGTCGAATGGCGCCTTGCAGGCTTGAGCGAACAGGAAGACGCCTTCCTGGCCGATGCGCTCACCGGCTTCATCCTGTGCCTGCTGGGCATCTACCTCGTGCTGGCCTGGGTCTTCGCGAGCTGGACGCGGCCCATGGTCGTCATGGCGATCATCCCCTTCGGGCTTGTCGGGACGATCTATGGGCACAATGCCTGGGACGTGCCTTTGAGCATGTTCACGGTGGTCGGGCTGCTGGGCATGACCGGGATCATCATCAATGATTCCATCGTGCTCATCACCACCATCGACGAATATGCAAAGGAGCGCGGCCTCGTGCCCTCGATCATCGAAGGGGCGGTGGACCGTTTGCGCGCGGTGATGCTGACGACGCTCACGACGGTTCTGGGCCTTACGCCGCTGCTTTACGAGACATCGCAACAGGCGCAATTTCTCAAGCCGACGGTGATCACGCTGGTCTACGGGCTGGGCTTCGGGATGATTCTCGTCCTGCTCGTGGTGCCTGCGCTGGTGGCCATGCAGGCAGATTTCTCGCGCCAGGTCAGGGCTCTGCGTCGCGCTTTGCGGGCGCAGGGCGCGGGCGCGGTGCGGCTTCCGGTGATCGGCGGCGGCGCGGTGATGGCGGGCTGGTTCGCGGTGACGCTTGGCTGGTTTGCTCTGAGAGGGCAGGTGGCGCCCTTTGTCGGCGACCTCCTCATGGCACCCGCCAGCGCGGCGGGTGTGCTCGGGCTCTACCTCGCCGGTGTGCTGGCGCTGAGCGTGCTGCTTGCCGTGGTGGCATTGGGCGCGGGGGCCTACGCCATGCGCCGCCGCGCGGCGGCCGGGTAGGTGATCTTGTCGTCAGCGCGGTGCGGTGGCACGAGCGACGGGCTGAACTCGCGATCAGTCGGTGAGTGGTTGATCGCCGCTATGCGCAGTTAGCGGGCCTTGCAGATTCCGGTCATTTCCAAAGCCGGGGCCGATCCTGCCCCAACATACAAGGGCAGGGCGAAGCCGCTCAACCAAACAGATACACCCTATGTCTGTAGCAAGGGGTCAATTGCGTTCGAGAGATGTGCTGGCGTCAGCCGCTATCGGGGTGCGGCGGCGCGTTTGAGGCGGTCGTTGATGGCTATGCCGATTCCCTTCGCAGGGATCGGCGAGACGGCGATCCGCGCGGCGGTCTTGTCGAGTTCGCGCAGCATCGCGAAGAGATTGGCCGCCGCTTCGCGCAGATCGCCCGAGGGCGACAGGTTGAGCGTGGCCCCTTCGGCATCGCCGAAGCCAAGCAGGGCCTCGCCGGGTTCGGCAGCGCGGGCCGCGAGGCGCAGGGGCGCATCGGGCGCATAGTGCGAGCTGAGCTGGCCGGGGGCCTGAACGGCAGCGGGGGTCACATCCTCGGCCACGGGCGCGCCAAGCGCCACCTCGAGCGCCTCGCGGGTGATCGAGCCGTGCCGCAAGAGCCGCGGCGGACCGGCGAGGCTGACGATCGTGCTTTCCAGCCCGATCTCCGCCGCGCCACCGTCAAGCACGGCCGCGATCCGGCCGTCGAGACCGGCGAGCACATGGGCTGCCTCGGTGGGGCTGATCTTCCCCGAGGGGTTTGCCGAGGGTGCAGCGAGGGGGCCGCCGAAGGCCAGCAGCAAATCTTGCGCCACGGGGTGAGCCGGGCAGCGCAGGGCGAGCGTATCAAGGCCCGCCGTCACGAGGCTGGCGATGCCATGGCCTTCTGTGAGCGGCAGAACAAGCGTCAGCGGGCCGGGCCAGAAGGCCGAGGCGAGGCGCTCGGCTGCCTGTGACCATTCGACGTGAGCGCGGGCCGCGTCGGCGGAAGGCACATGCACGATCAGCGGGTTGAAGGCGGGCCGACCCTTGGCAGCGAAGATGCCCGCCACGGCCTCGCCCTGCCGCGCATCGGCGGCAAGGCCATAGACCGTCTCGGTGGGCAGGGCGACAAGCTCGCCCGCGCGCAAGAGCGCGGCGGCGTCTTCTATGCCGCCTGGATCGGCTGGAAGGGTGCGGGTTTTCATCATATCGCTTCTGACGCGGCGTTATTGCGGAAACGGGTTTGCATATCGCATAGTCTGCCACACAACCGCTATAGACATGTTGCCGACTTGTGCCAAGTCACGGCAACGCCCCGCCCGATGGCGGGACATGCGGCCAGAGGAGTTGAAATGAGTTTCCGAGCGCCAGCAAGCGACCAGAGCTTCATCCTGAACAATGTTGTCGGCTACGACAAGGTAATGCAGACCGAGAGATTCTCCGAGGCGACAGACGATCTGACGGCGGCGATTCTCACCGAGGCGGGGCGCCTGTGCGATGACGTGCTCGCACCGCTCCAGCGCAACGGCGATGAGGATCCGGCGCGGCTGGAGAATGGCGTCGTGCTCACCCCCGCAGGCTTCGCGGACGGCTACAAGGCGATTGCCGAGGGCGGCTGGGTCGGCGTGAGCGCGGACCCGGCACATGGCGGCATGGGGCTTCCGATGGCGCTAACGACGGCCGTGAACGAGATGATGTCGGGCGCCTGCCTTTCGATACAGCTCAACCCGTTGATGACGCAGGGCCAGATCGAGGCGCTGGAGCATCACGCCAGTGACGAGATCAAGGCGCTCTACCTGCCAAAGCTCATTTCGGGGCAGTGGTGCGGGACGATGAACCTGACCGAGTCGCAGGCGGGCAGCGACGTGGGCGCGCTGAGCACGAAGGCCGAGCCGAACGGTGACGGGACCTATGCTGTCACAGGCCAGAAGATCTATATCAGCTGGGGTGACAATGATTTCAGCGAGAATGTCTGCCATCTCGTTCTGGCGCGATTGCCGGGCGCACCGGCGGGCACCAAGGGAATCAGCCTCTTTCTCGTGCCCAAGCGTCTTCCCGACGAAAAAGGCGAGGCCGGTGCCGCGAACAGCCTTGAGGTGGTCAGCCTCGAACACAAGCTCGGCCTGCACGGCTCGCCCACGGCCGTCATGCAGTATGACGGCGCGACGGGCTGGCTCATCGGTGAAGAGCAGGGCGGCATGGCGGCGATGTTCACCATGATGAACAACGCGCGGCTCGGTGTCGGCGTCCAGGGAATCGGCGCGGGCGAGGGAGCCTATCAGAAAGCGCTGGCCCATGCGCTCGAGCGCAAGCAGGGCCGCAGCCTCGTGGAGGACGGCACCGGGACGATCTTCGACCATGCGGATGTGCGGCGGATGCTGGCGACCATGCGTGCGGAGCTTTTCGCCGCGCGCTCCATCGCGCTGGCCTGCGCCGTGGCCAATGACATGGGCCGGGCGACGGGCGAGGCCGACTGGCAGGCGCGGGCGGCCTTCCTGACTCCGATCGTCAAGGCCTTCGGCACCGACACCGGCATCAAGCTCGCCGAGTTGGGCGTGCAGGTGCATGGCGGCATGGGAGTCATCGAGGAGACAGGCGCGGCGCAATATTCACGCGATGTGCGCGTGACGGCGATCTACGAGGGCACGAACGGCATCCAGTCGATGGACCTTGTCGGGCGCAAGCTGATGGATGGCGGCGAGGCGGCCGGCACGCTCATCGACGAGATGCAGAGCTATGCCGAGAGCGTGCGCGGCACGCGGCCGCGCATGGCCGAGATGGTCTGGAGCGCGACCGAGACCCTGCGGGAAGGGGTGGAATGGATGGTGAGCCAGGCGGACATGAACGCGCGCTTCGCGGGCTCCGTGCCGTTCCTGACGGCCTTTGCCCGCGTGTTGGGCGCCTATTATCACCTGCGCGCTGCCGTGGCCGAGACGGAAGAAAGCGGTGAAGGCGCGCGCGTGAAGCTGGCGCGTTTCTACATCTACCGGCTTCTGCCGGAACACGAGGCCTTGCTGACTCATGCGAAGTCGGGGGCCGATGATCTCTACGCGCTGGGCGTCGAGGATTTCGGGGTATCATGAACGCACCTTTGAGTGAGAAACCGCAGGAGAGCGAGACGACACGGGGGCTGGGCTTTCCATGGCCGGACCCGCCCGAGCCGGGCGGGGTGACCCGGATCGCGGAGGGTGTGCTGTGGATCCGTATGCCGCTGCCGATGGCGCTCGATCACGTGAATTGCTACGCCCTCGACGAGGGTGATGGCTGGACGATCGTGGACACGGGCGTGCATACGAAAAAGAGCATCGCGCTCTGGGAGGCGGTGCTGGCCGGGCCGTTGGGCGGCAAGCCGGTGCGCCGCGTGATCGCGACGCATCATCACCCCGATCACATCGGCATGGTCGGCTGGTTCATGGAGCGCGGCGCAGAGCTGGTGATGTCGCGCACGGCCTGGCTTTTCTCGCGGATGCTGATTCTGGATGTCGAAGACAGGGTCACGCCGCAAGCCGAAGCCTTCTGGCGCGAGGCGGGCATGGTCGAGGAAATGCTGCAAACGCGCCTTTCCGAGCGGCCCTACAATTTCGCGGACATCTGCGCTCCGATTCCCGTGGGCTACACGCGGCTCAAGGATGGTGATGTGTTCGAGGCGGGGGGGCGCAGCTGGGACGTGCGCGAGGGCAACGGCCATGCGCCCGAGCATCTCACATTCTGGAGCCGCGACGATGATCTGGTGATCGCGGGCGACCAGATCATCTCGTCCATCAGCCCCAATATCGGGGTCTACCCGACAGAGCCCGGGGCCGACCCCGTTGGCGACTGGATCGCCTCCTGCGAGACGTTCGAGGCGATCTCCGAGGAGAGGCATATCGTGCTTTCGGGCCACAAGCGTCCGTTCACCGGGCTGCCCTTCCGCATGCGCCAGCTCAGGGAGAACCACGAGCACGCGCTGGCGCGGCTGGTGGACTATCTCGAAGAGCCGAAAACCGCGGTGGAGTGCTTCCCGGTCCTTTTCAAACGGAAAATCGATGCCGGCACCTACGGATTGGCGCTTGTGGAAGCCGTCGCGCACCTCAACCATCTCCTCCGGGAAGGCCGCATTGCGCGCGAGAAGAATGCGCGCGGGGCGTGGCTGTGGCAAAAGAGCTGAAGGAGGTGCGACATGGGCGACGAGATCGAGACATCCGCTGAGGCGCTGGAAGCTTCCATCTTGCCCAAGCGGCGGGAAGCCCATGAGGACGGCAGCGGCAGCGCAGACCTGCCCGAGAAGCTGACCGACAAGCCCGTGAAGGACAAGAGCCCGGCGGAATGGGCCTATGAACGCCTCATTCTCTACATCCAGAACTTCGAAGAGCAGCTCGACAACGAGCACGAGGTGGCCATGGGGTTCACCGGCGGAGATGCGGGAGTGCTGCGAATCGAGGGGATGGGCTTTTTCGATCCCGACGTGATCACCTTCTATGGTGCGGACCCGATGGGCGCGAAGACCCAGCTGATCCAGCATGTCAGCCAGCTCAACGTGATGCTGCGCGCGCTGCCCAAGGCCGTGAAGGCGAAGGAACCGAGGCGAATCGGCTTTCGCCTCGCCGCAGCGCTCGAGAAGGACTGAGCCGGGCGTCCGGCGCAGCGCCTTTCGGGAGCAGAACACATCTCGGGGGCGTGGCAAAAGTACCCGTGACAGGGGCGGGGAAATGCAGTATCCCAACCGCGACCGATGACCACTGATCTCTTGGGGACGACCAACATGGCACACAAGCACGGCGAGATGGATTCAACGCAGAACGAGCAGACCTTTGCGGGTTTCGTGACGGTGCTCATCCGCACCACAATCTTCCTCATCATCGCGGTGATCATTCTCGCACTTGTCGGCGCTTGATAGGGGGCCGACATGCGCGTTCTCATCAAGCTGATCCTGGCGGTCGGAGTGGCGCTGACGGTGTCCGCCTGCTCGAAGGAAGCCAAGTGGGCTTCCGATGCAGAAATTGCCGAGGTGATCTACCGTGATCCCGGCCCGGCAAAGCTGACGCTTTTCACCATGATCAACAACAGATCCGGCTCCGGCGCGCATACATCCCTGATGATCAGCGCCTCGCAGCGCGTGATCTGGGATCCGGCGGGGAGCTTTCATCACCCGGCGATCCCCGAGCGCGACGATGTGCTCTTCGGGGTCAGCCCGCGCGTGGCGGATGTCTACACGCGCTATCACGCGCGCGAGACCTTCCATGTCGTCGTGCAGGAGCTGGAGGTGCCTCCCGAGGTGGCCGAGAAGGCGCTGCAACTCGCCAAGAGCTATGGCAACGTGCCCGATGCGCAATGTACGGTTTCCACGTCGCGCATCCTGAGCCAGCTTCCCGGCTTTGAAAACATCAAGATCGGATGGTTTCCGAACAAGCTGTCCGAGCAGTTCGGTGCGCTGCCGGGCGTGACGGAAGAGCGACTTTACGAGTATGACAACGCCGACCTCGCGGCCTATGATCCCAGCAAGGTGGTGATCGAGTAAGCCGCGAGCGGCAAAATTGCGCCAGGCTGCGCAAACCTCTGGTGGATTGCGCATGAGCAAGAAGAAACTTGATACGCAGGCCATGGGCCTCGACGTTGGGCTGGCCTTCATCAAGTGGGTGACAGGGGCCGAGAACCTGCATTACGGGCTTTGGGACGGGCTGGATGTCACCGCCGGAAACCTGCGCGCCGCGCAGGACGCCTATACCGACAGGCTGTTCGAATTGCTCCCCGAGAAGCCCTGCCGCATCCTCGATATCGGCGGTGGCGCGGGAGAGACGGCGCGCAAGCTGATCGCGCTGGGGCACAGTGTCGAGATCGTCGTGCCCTCGGCCTTCCTGGCCCAGCGGTGCCGTGAGAATGCGCCCGAGGCGACGGTGCACGAGATGATGTTCGAGCAGTTCCAGTCCGAGCCGCGCTTTGACCTGTGCCTCTTTTCGGAGAGCTATCAGTATATTCCTCTGGATGACGGCCTGCCAAAATGCCTTTCCATGCTTGTTCCCGAAGGCCGGATCGTCATCGCGGATTGCTTTCGCACGCCGGCCTACAGGCTGGAAAAGCTCTCGGCCAAGGTCGGTGGTGGGCATCGGGAATCGGCGTTCCGGGAGTTGCTTGAGGCGCAGCCGGTGAAGATCACTTTCGAGGAGGATATCACCGCCTCTGTCGCGCCCTCCGTCGATCTCGAGCAGGCGCTTTTCAACGTTTTCGGTCACGCGGCGACGCGGATTGACGGTGAGCTTGCCGCCAAACGCCCCCGTCTGCGCTGGCTGCTCCGCAAGGTCTGGCGCCTGCTCATGTCCGAGCGCAAGCGCGCGCGGCTGGATGAGCGGCTGAACAAGCAGACACGCAACGCCGAGGCCTTCCAGACCTACAACCGCTACCTGATGATGGTGATCGAACCAGCCTGAGGCGCGAGCGGCGCGGGGATCATCTGGATGGTCTTGTGGACCGGTCGGGATAAGGCAGCCCGGTGAACACTGTCATCGGAAAGCGGTAGATTTGAGCCCGGAGCAGTCGCTCGATCAAGAGCCTCCGCGCGAATAGCGCCGAAGGCGCTGCGTGATCGCCAGGCCGCCCCGGGCTGGCGATTTGGAGAGGCTGGGCGCGCAGCTGTGATCTGTTTCGGGTTGGCTGGCATAAAGCGCTGCTGCCCCCACGATGGATCGCCATCCCGCGGTCTGGCAATCGCGAGACTTGATCCAATGGCCGCTTCGTCCCGCAGAACAGGCATCAGAAACAGGAATGATTGAATCCTGACCTCAAGGGGCGCTTGGCCCTCGAATCGAATAATCTCGACAGGGTGGAGCCGGCCCCTCACCCCAGCAGGTAAAGCCCGAGATAGAGCGTGGCGGCACCGGAAAAGATCGACACGAGGACATTTCGCCAGATCAGCCCGGTTGCCAGCGCCACGAATGCTGCCAGCCCCCGTGGCAGATCGAACGTGCCGCCCGTAGCCGCGGGCCAGAGCACCATGGGGGCGATGAGCGCGGGCAGAACGGCCACCGCCGTGTAGCGCAGATGGCGCAAAAGCCAGGCGGGCAGGGGCCGATCTCCGACAAAGCCGAGAAAGGCGAAGCGCAACAGGAAGCTGCCGAGCGCCAGCGCGGCGATGACGATCCAGAGCTCGGGGCGGGTGATGGCGCTTTCGGTCATGTCCACTTTCCGCGTTTGGTCAGCTCGAGCTCCACCTGCGCCCCGACGACCATCCCCAATGTGGCGGCGATGATCAGGCCGAGGTTGTAGGGCACCCATGTGAGCAGCAGCGCCGCGACGGACGCCGTCAGCGCCGCGGCCATATGCGCAGGGGTGCGCAGCATCGGGCCGATGATCGCCAGGAAGGTGATCGGCACGGCAAAATCGAGCGCCGCGCCTTCCGGGATGCTCTCGCCGATGAGCGCGCCGACGAGCGTCATCAGGTACCACAGAGGGATGACCGGCAGGCAGGTGGCGAAGAAATAGGTGAGTCGCTGCGGCAGCGACCAGTCGGGGTTGCGCTCGAAGGCGGCGATGGAACAGGCGTAGGACTGGTCGACCGTCAGATAGGAGATGAGCGCGCGTTTCCACATCGGCGCCTTGCCCAGATAGGGCGTGAGCGAGGCCGAGTACATGGCCATGCGCAGGTTGACCGCAAGCCCCGACAGGAGCGCGATGACGGCGGGGCTGTTTTCCTGCAGGAGTTGCAGGGTCGTGAACTGGGCCGCACCGGCGATGACGGCGACGGAGAACAGCAGCGTCTCCCAGACGGCAAGGCCCGCTTCCGTAGCCACCACGCCGAAGACGATCGCGAAGGGCGTGACCACCAGGATGAAGGGGGCGGCGTCGGAAATGCCTTGCCAAAGGGGCGATTTTGAACTGGCTCGGGCCATGGGGCTGCCTTATGTTTCGATGCAATGCAGCTAGCGCGAATGCGCGGGAGACGCAATTGGCCCAGACAGATTTCAGCAGCGAGTACATCATCGCGCCGGACCCGGAGGCCGAAGGACTGACCCGGAGTGTCACGGGGCGTGATCAGACCGGCGCACTCAGTGAATTGAACGTGGTCGAAGAGCGGCCCCTGACGATCTTTCTGAACGCGCGCGAAATCGTCACGGCGATGACGATCGGGGATTACCCCGAGTATCTCGCGCTCGGGTTTCTTGCCAACCAGGGGATGTTGAAACCGGAAGATGCCGTGCTGGGAGTCGAGTATGACGAGGAGGCCGAGGCCGTTGTCGTGCGCACCGATCAGACGACGACATTCGAGGAGAAGCTGGAGAAGAAGACACGGACATCAGGCTGTGCCGTGGGCACGGTCTTCGGCGATATGATGGAGGGGCTGGAGGGCCTGGAGCTTCCGCTTGCCGAGGTAAGGCTGTCGGAGCTTTACGCGCTTTCGGCCAAGATCAACCGCACGCCGTCGATCTATCTTGCCGCCGGGGCGATTCACGGCACGGTGCTCTGCGAGGGTTCCCGCCCGCTTGTCTACATGGAGGACGTGGGCCGCCACAACGCCGTCGACAAGATCGCCGGGTGGATGCGCGCCGAGGGTGTCACGCCCGAGGGCAAGCTGCTCTACACGACCGGGCGGCTGACCTCCGAGATGGTGATCAAGACGGCGCTCATGGGGATTCCTGCCCTTGCTTCGCGCTCGGGCTTCACAGCCTGGGGCGTGGAAATCGCCCAGCAGGTCGGGCTGACGCTCATCGGCCGTTTGCGCGGGCAGCGCTTCATGTGCCTGAGCGGAGAAGAGCGGCTGGTCTGGGATACGGACCCTGCGGATGTGCCGGACGAGCCCAAGAAGGCCCGGCGGAAGGGGGCGCTGTGAGCATCGCGGGCGTGATCCTTGCAGGCGGGCTGGCCACGCGCATGGGCGGCGGTGACAAGTGCCTGTTGCCGCTGGGCGGCGCGCCGATGCTGGAGCGGATCATCGCACGGCTCGCGCCGCAGGTGGATGCCCTCGCGCTCAATGCCAATGGGCCCCCAGGTCGCTTTGCGCATTTCGGCCTGCCCGTCCTGGCCGACAGCGTCGAGGGGTTTGCCGGGCCGCTGGCGGGTGTTCTCGCCGGGCTCGACTGGGCGGCAGGCGAAGGCCACGAGGCGATCGTGACGGCAGCGGGGGACACACCGTTCTTCCCGCGTGATCTGGCTGCGCGGCTTTGCAAAACTGCGGAAGGAATGGTGCATCCTCTGGCGCTGGCCGCAACGCCGGACGGGCGGCAGCCGACCTTCGGGCTCTGGCCCGTGGCCCTGCGAGACGATCTGCGCGCCGCATTGCAGAGCGGTTTGCGCAAGGTGGTGATGTGGACCGATACGCACCGCGGGCGCATGGCAGAGTTTCCCGACTCGGGCGC
>JAWLEL010000396.1:0-2722 GCA_041686165.1 Lentibacter sp. | reverse complement strand
CGGTGGGCGAGCAGCCCTCGATCAGCTTCGCCTGAATGGCCTCGAGATCGATTTTGGGTTTGCGCCCGCGATAGACACCGCGCTGCTTTGCTGAGGCAATGCCTTCGGCTTGGCGCTCCCGGCGCAGGTTGGTTTCGAACTCGGCAAAAACGCCCAGCATATCAAAAAAGGCTTTTCCGGTTGCCGTGGATGTATCCACGGGCTGCTCGGTTGCCGCCAGATGCGCGCCCTTGGATTTCAGGTGAGTGACGATAGCCTGCAGATCACTGAGACTGCGGGCCAGCCGGTCAATGCGTGTGACGACCAGCGTTTCTCCTGGATGGATGAAGTCGAGGATCGTCTTGAGTTCGGGTCGTCCCTCCAGGCTGGTCCCGCTCTTTTGCTCGGTGCGGACCATGCCGCACCCGGCCACTTTCAAGGCAGCAATCTGCGCATCGAGGTTCTGTTCGACGGTCGAGGTGCGAGCATATCCGATTTTGGCCTGATAAGTGTTCATTTTGGGTGTGCCTCTGACATGATGTGTTCATTACCTCGAAACAGACCCAAAATGAACACAAAAGCAATGTGTTTCAGTGTTCACGCGATATGTCATTATAGGTATACCAATAATGACGCCCTCAATGTAGCGTCATATCCGGTATGCGGCCCCGATGCCGCGGCTTCAGGTCCTTCGTGCCTTCAACAAGCCAATCGACTGCGCCGGGCGTCTCTTTCCAGGCGAACCCGTATTCCTCGAGATAGTAGGCTGCCTCATCCTGGCCACCTAACGTGTAGTAGCCTGTATCTTCGACACGGATCCGACCACGCCGCGCCAAGAGGGCCGGAACATGAGAGTTGCACTCCCAAGCCACTGCGACGGCCTTGCGCGCAACCTCACTGTCGCCAGACTTTCGAAACGCGAATAGCGCTTGCGTATAGCACATGAAAGCGCTGACCTCATCATCGTGCTCTCGGAGCAACTTCTCGACGGCGGCATCATCACGGGTTGCCAGCAACCATGAGAGCAATACATACCGGAGGCCCTGATTATCTCCTGGATTGAGAGCAAGCATTTCGCGCAGGTGACCAATGGCGGCCTCACTGTCACCGGCCTGCCAGAGATCCTCCGCCAGACTATGACGGGCCCGCATATAGGGCCGGGTCTCTAAAAAGCCCCAGAAACTACCTTCGTATTCCTGGAAGCCATTCTTTCCAAGCGCCAACGCACCTGCTTTGACTGCACGTTCGAGGTATTCCCGCCGATCTGTCGCTGAGAGGGTTGAACGCTCAGCCAGGATGAGCCAGGCATCCGCGCAAAACGGCGATAGTTTCAAGGCTCGCCGCGCTAGCGCTGTGCGGCTGCGCCCGTCAGATGTTTCCCAGGCGTCGTACATCAGAAATTGCGCCTCGCTGAGAGCCTCATCATCTGGATGCATATCGACACGTCTCGCTAAGTCCTCAAGCGCGGCGGTATTGGGCAATGACTTCAACTCTGAAGTTCGTGAGGCGCCAGATGACTTCTTGCGGGGTTTCTTGGATGTGGGCATGTCGGACCTCCTCAAGCGGCCATACGCTCAAAATCGATCCGCTTATCCAGATCGACCTCGAAGCGGCCATAAGGGTTGATGTGTAGATAGATGAGCGGTGACAGGCCGCGATAGTCCTCTGGGGACAAGCGTGCGACCACATTGGGGTTACGCAGGACGGATTGCACCATTCGCGTGTTCACGTAGACCAATGACGACTGTAACAGGTGCAGCGCATGCGCGGCGGTTTCCTGGTCCCGCACACGGTTGGTTGCGATTTCGCCGCCCTTGCCGAAGAACACGAAGCTGTTGGCGCTGTTCCAGTTTTCCACGACGTTCAGCCCTTCGTGAATTTCCCGGCGGAACGCCTCGGACCGAAGGTATCGGCACAGGAATATCGTCTTGATGGCGCGGCCAAGTTCGGCGAGCGCCTTGTATGTGGGGTGCATCACATCCGATCGCGCAAACCGGCGCAGGATGGCCTCCGGGTCAGCCGTTCCATGCCGCATGGCGGCTGCGTATTTAACCATTTCATCATACTGGCGTTCGATCTCACCCCAATCGATCACACCTGACAAAATTGGCAACAGATTAGGCAGTTGCCCTCGCATACCCGCACTCGGAAGGGCGAGTTTTTGACGCGCGATAGCTTTGAGACGTGGCGCAAGCTCAAATCCCAGAAGATGGCAAAAAGCAAAGCCGACAGCGCTTTGTCCGTGGCTGTCTACATACTGCCGCTGGATTTCCATGTCAGTGCAGTGCCGCAAGACGCCCTCAATCATGGCGGCCACTTCGGAAGAAGAACAGCGTTTCAGCTGCGAATAAATGCAAGTTGCCTGCCGCTCGACATGCCAGTAAATCATGACGCCGCGTCCACCATAGCGCGCATGCCATTCCGTCATCAGGTTGCGGTCCCACGCTCCGAACTTGGTGGAATCCCCAGCACAGGTCGTGCCCGGCGCACCCCAAACTTCCGGGTTGCGGATTTCCAGCGTCGCATTGGCAACCTGCGCACACGCCGCCTTGAGGGAAGCAGGGTCAATATAGCGCCGCCGGATATGCAAGAGTTCGTCATAACTGACATCGGGAGAACCGGCGGCCACGCGTTTCAAGCCCGCGTTGGTTCCCAAGCCGTAAAGGCAGAGCAGCAAGCGTTGATCTCGCACGACAGCTGGCAAAGCCTCCCGGCTGGCCGAGGTCTGAAAGCTGTTCAGAAA
>JAWLEL010000039.1:0-11854 GCA_041686165.1 Lentibacter sp. | reverse complement strand
TGTCACGCCCCATCCTCAGAAGCGGGTTGTCATTTGAAAACAACTTGTTGCTGAGGTCCGTCGCCGCGGCGAGCGTGGCTGTGTCGAACCGGCGCCAGCCCTGGTATCGCTCCAGCACAAGAAGACTGGCAAAGTCCTCGCCCCGCCGCTCGGCATGGTCGATCACATGGGCCAGCGCGGCCACATCCCGCAACCCTGCGTTCAGCCCCTGCCCGGCAATCGGATGCATCCCGTGGGCCGCATCCCCGACCAGCGCAAGCCGCTGGCCAACGTAGCTGTTCGCGATCGTCAGGTTCAGCGGATAGGCAAAACGCTTGCCGTCGAGCTTGATCTCTCCGAGAAAGTCTCCGAAACGTGGTCTGAGCACTTCCAGATAGTCCGCGTCGCTCAACTTGCTGATCGCTTCGGCCCGGTCCGTGCGCTCTGACCAGACGATCGAACTGCGATTGCCCTTGAGCGGCAGGATCGCCAGCGGTCCCTCGGGCATGAAAAATTGATGCGCGATGCCGGCATTGTCTTTCTCGTGCGAGATCGCGCAGACCAGCGCGGTCTGGCCGTAATCCCAACCCGTTCGCTTGATGCCCGCCCTGTGCGCGACCCCCGACCGCCGACCATCGGCCCCCACGATGAGCCGCGTTCTGTGCTCTGTCCCATTCGCCAGGGTGAGCATTGCGCCCCGCGCATCCACCTCCTGGCCGATGACTTCGCCGTGCACCGTCTCGATCAGGCTTTCAGCCTTCACGGCCTCCAGCAAGGCGCGCCGCAGGTGACGGTCTTCCAGCATGAAGCCCATCGGCCCCTCTTCCAGCTCGCCGCGCTCGAAATGCATGAAGAAGGGGGCGGGCCCTTCGCCCGCGCGCCCATCGCTCGCCTTGATTTCCTGCATCGGCTGGGCCTTGTCCTGCACCCTCTCCCAGATGCCGAGCCGCGCCAGAAGCCGCGTGCTGGCAAGAGCCAAGGCATAGGCGCGCCCATCGAAGGCCGCGTTCTTGCGCACTGTCTCCGGCTGCGCGTCGATCACCGTCACGCGCCGACCGCGCCCTGCCAGCGCCAAGGCCAGGACAGGTCCGTTGAGCCCGCCGCCGACGATCGCGATATCACTGTCAAACCTCATGGGCGCACTATGCGCGTCTTGACGGGATTGTCCATGCGCGCGATCGCCGCTACCTTCCAGGCAAACACAGAAGGAAGAGCGCAGGATGAGTGACTGGCTGAGCATGACAATGGCCGATCTGGGCCGCGACATCGAAGGCGGCGCGATCGACCCGCGCGATCTGACCGCCGCCTACCTCGATGCGATCGAAGCGCATGAACACAAGGACCGCATCTATGCCCGCGTGACCCGCCCCCGCGCCGAGGCCGAGGCCGCTGCCGCGTCAGAGCGCGCCAAGTCAGGCCTGCGCCTTGGCCCGCTGGATGGTGTCCCCATCAGCTGGAAAGACCTCTTTGACACTGCCGGCATTGCCACCGAGGCAGGCTCCGCGCTGCTTGAGGGACGCACGCCCGACGAAGATGCAGAAGTTCTGAAAACTTCTACAAAACAAGGGCTTGTCTGCCTCGGAAAGACTCACATGAGCGAGCTGGCCTTCTCCGGCCTTGGCCTCAACCCGAGCACCGGAACACCGCCCTGCATCAATGACGCAAGCGCCGTCGCTGGAGGCTCCTCCTCCGGCGCCGCAGCCAGTGTCGCTTTCGCCCTCGCGCCCTGCGGTATCGGCTCCGACACGGCGGGCTCGGTGCGTATTCCCGCCGCCTGGAACGATCTCGTCGGCCTCAAGACAACAGCAGGACGTGTCTCTCTGAATGGCGTCGTCGATCTTTGTGCGCGGTTCGATACGGTCGGCCCGCTCTGCCGCTCTGTCGAGGATGCCGCGCTCATGCTTGGCGTTCTCGAAGGCCGCAAACCGTCCGATCTGACAGGCGCGTCGCTCAAGGGCCGCCGTTTCGCCGTGCTCGAAACCGTCGCCTGCGACGATCTGCGCAAAGACCCCGACACCGCCTTCCAGGCCGCACTTTCAAGCCTTCGAGAGAAAGGTGCCGAGTTGCATCATGTAAAGGCCCCAGAAGCCGCCGAGGCCCTGTCACTTGCGCCCGTTCTCTTCGCCGGCGAGGCCTATGGCCGCTGGCAAAAGGAAATCGAGGCTGCGCCCGAGAAGATGTTCGGAGAGATCCGCGAGCGCTTCCGCGGCGGCAACGCCTTCTCCGCGCCCGAGTTCGTTTCTGCCTGGATCCGGCTCGAAGAGCTGCGCCGCAGCTGGCACACGCGCTTCTCCGGGTTCGATGCGGTCCTGACGCCCACCGCGCCCATTCTGCCCCCCGATGCAGAACGGCTGATGAGCGACAGCAGCTATTACATCCAGGAGAACCTGCTCGCCCTGCGCAACACGCGGATCGGGAACCTCATGGGCCTGAGTGCAATCACCCTGCCGACGGGAACGCCCAGTTGCGGCCTTCAGCTTCTCGGTGCTCCCTTTGGTGAGGAACGTCTGCTGCGTATCGCTTCCGCTGCTGAGGCAGCTTTGTCCTAAATGCCACAAACTGCCTGAATCCCTTTAGTTTTTCTGGACGCGCGGGCCGTGCTTCAGTAATTTGACTGCAAACGGGGCATCAATGACCCCGAGTTGAGGCAGTATAATCATGTTTCCCGAGCGGTTTTCGAACCTACCGGCCTATGCGTTCCCGCGCCTGCGCGCCCTGTTGGATCAACACCAGCCGGGCGGTGAGCCCGTGCACATGACCATCGGTGAGCCGAAACATGCCTTCCCGGCCTGGGTTCCCGAGGTGATCGCCGAGAATGCCGCCGGTTTTGGCACCTATCCTCCCAATGACGGCAGTGAAGCGCTGTTGTCGTCCATCGCGGGGTGGATGCAGCGACGTTTCGACCTGTCGCTCGACGCGGACAAGCAGATCATAGCCCTCAACGGCACGCGCGAAGGGCTCTATAACGCCTGTATGGCGCTCGTTCCCGAGACAAAGAACGGCGAGACGCCGCATGTGCTGATGCCAAACCCCTTCTACCAGGTCTATGCCATCGGGGCGATCTCCGTGGGTGCGAGGCCGATCTTCACGGCCGCCACACCCAACACCGGCTTCCTGCCCGATTTCGCCGGGCTTCCCACCGATATTCTCAAGAAGGCGGCCGCAGCCTATATCTGCTCTCCTTCCAACCCGCAGGGCGCCGTGGCCTCCAGAGCCTACCTGCGCGATCTGATCGCGCTGGCCGAGCAGTACGATTTCACGATATTCGCCGACGAGTGCTATTCCGAGATCTATCGCAATGATCCGCCCCCCAGCGCGCTGGAAGTCGCCGCCGAGATGGGCGCGCATCCCGAGCGTGTCACCGTGTTCCACTCGCTCTCCAAGCGATCGAACCTGCCGGGCCTGCGCTCGGGGTTCGCCGCGGGCGGTCCGCAGAGCATCGCACGGATGAAACAGCTTCGCGCCTACGCGGGAGCCCCCCTTCCCGCGCCGCTTCAGGCCGTCGCCGCGCGAGCCTGGGCCGATGACGCGCATGTGGAAGAAAACCGAGCGCTCTACCAGGAAAAATACACAGTCGCCGACGAGATACTGAGCGGCTACGAGGGCTATCAAGGCCCCGAAGCGGGCTTCTTTCTCTGGCTACCGGTCAACGATGGAGAACAGGCCGCGCTCAAGCTCTGGAAAGAGACAGGCGTGCGCGTTCTGCCCGGAGCCTACCTGAGCCGCGAGGCGGGTGGGCGCAACCCGGGCGCTGGATATATCAGGGTCGCCATGGTGGCCCCAAAAGACGAAATGCAGCAGGGGCTCTCGCGCCTCGTAAGCTGCCTTCAAAGCTGAGGACGAGGTAAGACATGGCATATCAGGCGCGCGGGCGTGACCCGCTTCTTGACAGCAACATGGCCCAGGCCATCGAGAAACGCGGCAAAGAGCTGATCGGCATCGCGCTGATCCTTGTCGCCCTTGCCGCCGCCGCCATGATCTGGTCCTACACCCCCAATGACCCGTCATGGCTGTCGGCCACGGATGCGCCGGTTCAGAACTGGATGGGCGGCCTCGGTGCGGCCATTGCCGCGCCGCTCTTCATGATCGTCGGCTGGGGCAGCTTGGGCATCGCCGTCACGCTGTTCGCCTGGGGTCTTCGCTTCGTGATCCACTTCGGCACCGAGCGCGCCCTGGGCCGTGTCATCTTCGCGCCGATCTGGATCGCCCTGATTTCCGTTTATGCCTCCACGCTCCTGCCCGGCGACGGCTGGGGCCATTCCTTCGGCCTCGGCGGGCTCTTCGGCGATACGGTCCTTGGCAGCCTCCTCAGCCTGCTGCCCGTCGGTGCCACCTTCGGCCTCAAGCTCCTGTCCATCGTTCTCGGCCTCGGCGTCGTCACCTTCGGTACCTTCATTCTCGGCTTCTCTCGCTCGGAACTGCGCTATCTCGCACGCTTCCTTATGATCGGGATCATCATGCTCTACGCGGGCGTCATGAGCCTTCTCGGCCGCACGGCCTCCGGCGCCGTTTCGGCCGCGCGAACCATGCAGGAGCGCAACCGCACACGCCGCGAACAGCGTGCGCTCGAGCGCGCCGAGGCCGCCGAATGGGCTGCACTTCAGGAGGTCCAGACTGCCGAGACGAGCGCGGCCAAGCAGGCATACGGACACCACCAGGAGCCGTCGCTCACCTCCGCGCCCGTGGAAAAAACCGGCCTGCTCGCGCGCATGCCAAACCTCGTGCGGCGGCCCGAACCCGAGCTTGAGCCGGAGCTTGTCGAAACAGCGCCGCACTATGGAGAGGGCGAAGAACCCGAGGCGCCGACAGATGCTCGTATCAAGGCGAAGATCGCCGATGTCATCAAATCCCGCGTCCGCTCCCATTCGGCCTTCAAGGTCGAAAGCGTTGCGCCGTTGACGAAAGGCCGCGGTCGTGGCCCTGATCCGCTCGTGCTCAATTCTTCGCCCACCCCCTCCCATGCGCTTCCACCAGAGCCGCCCCTCACCGGCGATATGGGCCTGCCGCCAGAACCTCCACTGACATCCGGCCATGCAGAGGCCGAATCCGAAGACGCCGTGCTCGAAGACGCCCTGCCACTGCAAGGGGCCGCCGCACCAGAGCCTGCACCAATCCCCTCGGCACCGGCATCGGCCAGGAAGGTCGTTCAGCATCAGCCCAAGAAACCTGCGCAGCCCTCCGAGCGCGCCAAGGCCGAGGCGCAGCCTGCGCTGCAATTCGAGGACAGGAGCGCCGAATACGAGCTTCCGCCGCTGAACCTTCTGACCGATCCGGTCAAGATCGAGCGCCACCACCTCTCCGACGAAGCGCTCGAAGAGAACGCCCGCATGCTCGAAACGGTGCTTGATGATTATGGCGTCAAGGGTGATATCGTTTCGGTTCGCCCCGGCCCTGTCGTAACGATGTATGAGCTTGAACCTGCACCCGGCCTCAAGGCCAGCCGCGTCATCGGCCTTGCCGATGACATCGCGCGCTCCATGTCCGCTCTTGCAGCTCGTGTCAGCACGGTTCCGGGGCGCTCCGTCATCGGCATCGAGCTGCCCAATGACAACCGCGAAATGGTCAATTTCCGCGAAATCCTGTCAGGCCGCGATTATGGCGACGGCAAGCACAAGCTGCCGCTCGCACTCGGCAAGGACATCGGCGGTGATCCGATTGTCGCGAATCTTGCCAAGATGCCTCACCTGCTCATCGCGGGGACAACAGGCTCGGGCAAATCCGTGGCGATCAACACCATGATCCTGTCGCTCCTCTACAAGCTCACGCCCGAAGACTGCCGCATGATCATGATTGATCCGAAGATGCTGGAACTGTCCGTCTACGACGGCATCCCGCATCTTCTCTCGCCCGTCGTGACCGACCCCAAGAAGGCGGTGGTCGCGCTCAAATGGGTCGTTGGTGAAATGGAAGAGCGCTATCGCAAGATGTCCAAGATGGGCGTGCGCAACATCGACGGCTACAACAGCCGTGTCGCCGATGCACTGGCGAAAGGCGAAACATTCGATCGCACCGTCCAGACCGGCTTTGACGATGACACCGGGGAGCCCGTTTTCGAAACCGAAGAGATCACGCCCGAGAAGATGCCCTATATCGTCGTGATCGTCGACGAGATGGCTGACCTGATGATGGTCGCGGGCAAGGAGATCGAGGCCTGCATCCAGCGCCTCGCCCAGATGGCCCGCGCCAGCGGCATCCACCTCATCATGGCAACGCAACGTCCCTCGGTCGATGTGATCACCGGCACGATCAAGGCCAACTTCCCAACGCGGATCAGCTTCCAGGTCACATCGAAGATCGACAGCCGCACCATCCTCGGCGAGATGGGCGCCGAACAGCTTCTCGGCATGGGCGACATGCTCTACATGGCCGGTGGCGCCAAGATCACGCGCTGCCACGGCCCCTTCGTGTCCGACGAGGAAGTCGAGGAGATCGTCAACCATCTCAAGGCCTTCGGTCCGCCAGACTATGTCTCGGGTGTGGTGCAAGGCCCGCCCGAGGACAACGCCCCGGATATCGACGCGGTGCTGGGACTCGGCGGAAACACCGATGGCGAGGATGCGCTTTACGATCAGGCCGTTGCCGTCGTCATCAAGGATCGCAAATGCTCGACCTCCTATATCCAGCGCAAGCTCTCGGTCGGCTACAACAAGGCGGCCAAGCTCGTGGAGCAGATGGAGGAAGAGGGCCTGATTTCAGGAGCCAACCACGTTGGCAAACGTGAGATTCTCGTTCCCGAACAGCAGTAAGCAGCAATCCGCTGTCTCATGGCCGGTTGATATCGCATATCAGCCGGCCATTTCCTATCTTGGTCTGTGACATGACGTGCAAACCCGCACGAGACAGTTAAGGTATCTCACATGAAGCTAAAGAAACTCCTCCTGGCCCCGGCTCTGGCCCTCGCTCTGGCGGGGCCTGCCGTCGCCGAAAAGCTCTCTCTGAACGCGATATCAGGGTATCTGAACGAGATGCGGACCGCCGAGGGCGCCTTCACCCAGATCAACGATGACGGGACGATCTCGACCGGCAAGATCTACATCAAGCGTCCGGGCAAGATCCGCTTCGAATACAATCCGCCCGAGGAAACCCTCGTTCTGGCAAGCGCCAACGCGGTGGCGATCTTTGATTCCAAGACCAACCAGGGCCCAGAAACCTACCCGCTGAACAAGACACCGCTCTCGATCATTCTCGCGCGCAACGTCGATCTCGGGCGGGCCGGCATGGTCACCGGTCATGACTATGACGGCACCGCGACAATCGTGACGGCGCAAGACCCCGAACATCCGGAGTATGGTAATATCCAGCTCAAATTCACGGGCAGCCCCGTCGAGCTGCGCCAATGGGTCATCAACGATGACGCTGGCTCATCCACGACAGTGGTGCTCGGAGACATGCGTTCGGGCATTTCGCTTCCGAACACTCTCTTCGATATCAACCGGAATACGAGGCAGCGCGACGGCGGCCGCTAAAGCGTTCCACCAAAACCTGAACCACAGATTTTGGTGGACCCCGGAGCAAGATTCGAACGGCACTCGCGCCCCGTCTTTATCTGATGTCTCAGGGTAAAGGCGGGACGCTTCAGGCCCTCCCGAAAGAGCGGCGCTCAGCGGAACCGACGGCAGCTCGCAAGCTGCCGATTGTACATCTCCGCCCGCTGGTCGACTTCCCCCGCCACGCGCATCAGCCACGCCTTGCGCCTGTAGGTGCCGCGCGCAAAGCCCGTGTGCCCGTCATGGTAGGCAAGATACTGGTTGCGCGTATCCGACAGGCTGATCCCGTTCCGCTCACGCGTGATGTTCATGTAGTAGCCCATGAAATCGGTGGCATCGCGGATCCTGTTGCGCTTGGCCCGGGGCTTGCCCTCCAGGCGTTTGTATTCGTCCCATGTGGCGTCAAGAGCTTGCGAATATCCAAAGGCGCTCGATTGCCGCCCCATGGGTATCACGCCCAGCGCATACCGGAACGGCGTCCGCGCATCTGACTTGAACTTGCTCTCCTGGTAGATGGTGGCCATCTGCACATGCACCGGCACACCCCATTTGCGTTCCGCCGCCTTGAAGGCTCGGTAATAGGTTGGGCGCTCCTTGAGAATTGCACAAGCATTGTCGAGCTCGCGCGGCGCGCTCGTCCCCGTCCCGCCACCACAGGCAGCGAGGCTCGCCACAATCATCAACGCGCAAAGGATCCTGCTCATCTGCCCCTCGCTTTTGTTATATCTTTTTTCCATCTCTACCCGTTTTCGACCGAATTCGAAATCACTTTTCCGCGTGAAGAGCAAAAAGCTGCGCGAATCCGCATCGACCTGTTTGACAAACTGTTGGCCTCTGCTTCACAGAGTGTTTCCGTGAAAACCGCGCTCGGAATTGGACATTCGGGCCCGAAAAAAGCTATGCTCGCCGGATAGGGGCTGAATATGAATATGATCAGACAACGCGCGAAATACCACCTCGGCCAAGTGGTCCGGCACAAGAAACATCCGTTTCGTGGCGTTGTGTTCGATGTCGATCCCGAGTTCTCGAACACCGAGGAATGGTATGAAGCCATTCCCGAGGACAGCCGCCCGACCAAGGAGCAGCCCTTTTATCACCTGCTCGCAGAGAACGATCAGAGCTATTACGTGGCCTATGTCTCCGAGCAGAACCTCGTAGCCGACTATTCCGGCGAACCGGTCGATCATCCGGACATCCCCGATCTTTTCGGCCCCTTCCAGGACGGTCACTACCCGCTGCACTTCCAGCTGAACTGAACTGTCCTGCCGCGCTTGTGGCAGCCCTTCTTCTTGCTAGAAATATCCCAGGGGGAGTTTGAGGGGGACAGCGTCCCCCTCATCAAGCGTGCGGAGTTTGAGGGGGACAGCGTCCCCCTCATACAGTCGTATTTCGCCATGCGAAATTCGAAACCTGGAGCGTTCCACCAAAAACCTGCCGCGCAGCTCTTGGCGGAGCGCAGTGCAGGCTTGGTCGATGCGCACGCCCCGCCTTTATCTGATGTCTCAGGTTAAGGGCAGGGCGCGTTAGTCCACAGGCCGCCCGTCTTTCTTCCAGGCCTTGAACCCGCCATCCATCTCGGCCACGTCCTTCGCGCCCATGTCCTGCAAGGTCTTCGCCGCCAAGGCAGAGCGCCAGGCACCCGCGCAAAAAAGGATCATCTTCTTCTCCGTCGCAAAGGCTTCCTTGTGATAGGGGCTTGCCGGGTCGAACCAGAATTCAAGCATGCCGCGCGGCGCGTGGAGCGCGCCCGGGAAGCGCCCCTCCCGCTCCAGCTCTCTGGGGTCACGAATGTCGATGACAAGCGCTTCGCCCTTCTGTGCCAACCGCCAGACCTCATCACGGCTCAGCGTTTCGATCTCCGCCTTTGCCTCATTGACCAGCTCTTCTACAGGTTTGATTGCCATATCTCAGTATCCTATCGCCGCGCCGTCCTTGCGCGGGTCCGACGCGCCTTCCAGCACGCCGTCCTCCCGGATACCGATCGCCTGCGCCCCGCCAAGCGGCCCCTCGGGCACGCTCACATCATGGCCCATCTGCGAAAGGTCCGCGCGCACTTTCTCACTATAGCCTTTCTCCACTTTCAACCCCCCCGCATCCGCGAAACAGCGCGGCGCGTCTATCGCGCTTTGCGCATCCATGTCGAAATCGAGCATATTGGTGACGAAGCGCGCGTGCCCGCAAGGCTGGTAGGGGCCTCCCATCACACCGAAGGGCATGACAGCGCGCCCTTGCTCTGCCAACATCGCGGGGATGATCGTATGCATCGGGCGCTTTCCCGGGCCATATTCGTTGGGGTGACCCTCTTCGAGCGTGAACCCTGCACCGCGGTTCTGCATGAGGATGCCGAACTTCTCGCTCGCGATCCCCGAGCCGAAACCGTGGAAAATCGAGTAGATGAAGCTGACGGCCATGCGGTCCTTGTCGACCACGGTGATATAGACCGTGTCCTTGTGCACCGACTCGCTGAGCTGCGCGGGCGCATCCATGGCCCGTTTCGGATCGATCAGCGCGGCAAGCTTCTTGGCCGTTTCCATGCTCAGCATGTGGTCCAGCCGCTTTGTCTCAGCCGGGCCCGCGATAAAGCGGTTGCGTGCGTCATAGGCAAGCTTCGTCGCCTCCGCTTCCAGATGCGCGCGCTCTGCGCCAAGCGGGTCCATGGCCGCCAGGTCGAACTGGCTGAGAATGTTGAGCATCAGGTTCGCGGTCGCACCCTGCCCGTTCGGCGGATGCTCCAGCAGATCAAGGCCCTTGTAGCCGCTCCCCACTGGATCGGTATAGAAACTCTCGGCTGCGGCGAAGTCGCTCAGCTCGTGAACACCGCCCATTTCCTTCAGCACAGAGACCATGTCCTCGGCGACCTCGCCTTCGTAAAAGCCCTTGCGACCCTCGCGCGCGATGCGCCGCAAGGCGTCTGCCTGGACGGGGGAGCGAAATGTCTGGCCCGCCTGCGCGGGTTTTCCATTGATCAGGTAATGTGTCTTGCCATGCCCTTGCAGGGCCTTGGCCGCTTCAGGCCAGTCGAAGGCCACGCGCGGCGCAACAGGAACGCCCTCTTCGGCATAGTGGATGGCCGGCGCAAGCAGGGCATCGAGCCCGAGCCTGCCATGGTCTTCCGAAAGACGGCAAAACGCGTCAATCGCCGTCGGGATGGTGACCGACTCCGGCCCGCGAAGCGGCACGCCGGTTTCGCCGCGCGCCCGCAGCGCCCCGGCCTCCGCCGCCGCAGGGGCCTGGCCCGACCCGTTCAGCGCCTTGATCTCTCCGCCGTCCTTTGTCTGGAACAACACGAAACAATCGCCGCCAATCCCCGTCATCTGTGGTTCACAAATCCCCAGAAGGACAGCACCCGCGATCGCGGCATCCATCGCGTTGCCGCCCCGCTGAAGAATATCGATCGCCGTTTTCGCGGCGAGAGGATGTGACGTGGCGCATATCCCGTTCGCCGCCAAGATGGGCGAACGCCCCGGAAAATGAAAATCGCGCATCGTCTGTCTCCCTGTACCTGTGATTGGCACAGCCTAGGCAGAACAGCCAAGAATGCCAATGGACGGGGAGAGTGCTTTTCGGGGAAAGGAGAACCTCGACGTCGCGCACTGGGTGGGGGCTGTTAACGCACGACGCCGAGGGAAGCTATATGCAGCTACACCGCAAGGTATCGCCTTTCATTCTGGCATCCGTTGGTTGCCATTGGGGCATTTTCAAGAAAACACCCTGTCAGAGTTAGGCCCTCCCGCGTCTTGGCAGGGGATCGTCAGGCAAAGTTCATTGACGCCGTCGGCGCGCCGGTAGGACAAATCACGGGCAAGGCTGTGAACGAGATGCCAGCCGAAGCCGCCTTCCGGCAGGTCGGCCAGCGAATTGCCCATCGGCGGCAGCCCGCCCCGGGGCAGGCTCTGCTGGGGCATCTCGGTGCCCCGGTCGCGCACACGAAACCGGACAGCACCCGTCAGGCGCTCGCCCCGCAGCTCGATCGGGCCGGACAGATGCGCGCCGTAGGCATGTTCGACGACGTTGTTGAGCACCTCGCCCAGAACCATCTCCGCCGAGCCGATTTCCTCGCGCGTGAGCTCCAGGTCCTCGAGAGCCCCTGTGATGCGTTTCAACGCGGCCCTGACCGCAGATTCCCCGCTCAGGAACACGAAGGAAAAACTGCGCCCGGCTTCCATATTCATTCCACCCAATCTCACATCAGCTGCGAATCGGCTCACTTTCTCCGGCCTCAGCCCGCCCGGTGCAGGGCGAGCGCATCCGCGACATCCGCGTGAATCGTGAAGATCGAGTCCATTCTCGTCAGGCGAAACACCTTGTCGACTGTCGGGGTCAGCCCGGCAAGGTCAAGGCGCTTGGTGTTTCCCATCAGTTTCATCACCGCCACGATCGCGCCGAGA
>JAWLEL010000395.1:0-2730 GCA_041686165.1 Lentibacter sp. | reverse complement strand
GCAGGCATGGGCTGCATGGCTGCGCTGGAGGCCGAACGCTTCCTCGCAGAACAGGAAGGCTGAAAGCGCGCCCCAGCGCAGCTGGCCTTGCTTTGCAGCAGGCCCATCATGCAGTAGCATACCCCACGGGGGCATGCCCATGACCAGGATCATCATTTGCATCGACGGCACCGGAAACGAAATCGGCGACCGTGAAAGCAACGTGCTCAAGCTCTACAAGGCCCTTCACATCGAAGAGGGCGAGCAGATCGCCCATTATGTTCTCGGCGTCGGAACCTATGACGGCACGAAGCTCATGGGCCGCGCGCGCCAGGCTGTCCGCCAGCTTCTGGGGCAAGCCTTCGGACTCGGCCTCGAAGATGACGTGCTCTCGGCCTATCGCTACCTGTGCCAGCGCTACCGATCGGCAGACGAAAAACGCGCCGTGCAGCCAGGTCTCTCACAAGACGCCGCCACAAATGACCAGATCTATATCTGCGGCTTCTCCCGCGGGGCCTATGCCGCGCGTATCCTCGCCGGATTCATCCACAACTTCGGGCTTGTCTCCCCCGACAAGCTGCATCTCATTGCGCCCGTCTTCCGCGCCTATCGGCGCGTGACGGATTTCGAGAAATCCGCCGCAGACGAGCGCGTGTTCCAGGCCCTGCGAGAATATGAAGACGTGCTGCGCCCGCAGAATCCCCCCGTTCGCGCGCTGTTGCTCTTCGATACGGTCAGCTCGCTCATCCGTTTTCGCCGACCGTGGCACAACATAACGCACAACTACTCTGTGGCCGAGTTCGGCACCCACGCCAGCGTGAACTCAAACGTCTCCGTGCGCATCGTGCTGCACGCCCTTGCAAGGGACGAGAAACGCGCGCTCTTTCGCGCGCAACACTGGCAGCCCGCAGCGTCCGACTGCGAGAACGGCACGCCGCTCTATTTCGGCAACAACTTCCGCAACGACAAGGCACAGCGCCTTCAGTATGTCCGCCAGCGCTGGTTTCGCGGCTATCATTCCGATGTCGGCGGCTCCCCGCCCGAGAATGAAAGCGGGTTGGGCAAGATCACATTGCTGTGGATGCTCGACGCGCTCGCCGAGGCAGAAAGACAAGCCGATGCCGAGGACAATGTCGCGCGCAAGAAGGCGCGCCGCTCCCCGCTTCCCAAACCGAGCGAATACGGGCTGACGCTGCGCCGGGGCGCGCGCAAACGCTATCTTGAAGGCGCAGTCGAAGGCGCCAAGACACCCGGAGGGCTGCCCTATGCCCCGCCGGACCCGGACGCCCTCGCACATGATTCGCATACCCATGGCCCCCTTGCACCACTCTGGGTGGTGACGGAATTCCTGCCCAAATCGGTAAAGCGCCGCGAACCGGGCAAGCCCGCATGGTTCCGCCGGGCCTGGCTGCTCGGCCTGTGGTATCTGCCGCTCTTCGAACCGCGCCGCCTCCGCGCGGGCGACGAGGCTGCGCCAGAGGCTAGCGAAAACTCTCATACGGAATGAAGCGCACCGGGTCTCCCGGGCTGATCTGCGCCTCCCCGTCGGGCAGCTCGACAAGCCCCTCGGCCCAGCTCAGCCCGCTGATCCGCCCCGAGCCTTCCGAGGCGAACACCTCCACCGCGCCGCCCCGCATCCGCGCGCGCAGGAACTCGCGCCGCCCCGGCTTCTTGCGCTTCTCGAAACCCGCGGGCACCTCAAAGGCCAGCGGCTCAAGCCAGCCCCGCCCGGCCAGCAGCCCCATGGCAGGCCGGGCGAAGACAAGCGTGCACACAAGCGCCGCCACGGGATTGCCCGGCAGCCCAAAGACGGGCGTGCCCTGCCACATGCCCAGCGCAAGCGGCCTGCCCGGCTTGATCGCGATGCGCCATTCGCTCATCGCCCCGGCCTCGCGCAGAAGCGCCGAGACATGGTCCTCGTCGCCCGCCGAGGCCCCGCCCGAGGTCAGGATCACATCGGCCTTCTCCGAGGCGTCATCGAGCCGCGCGCCGAGCGCCTCGCGGTCGTCGCCCACGCGGCCCAGGTCGACGGGCGCGAAGCCCATCTCTTCGAGCAGCCCCAGAAGCATCACGCGGTTGGCATCAAAGATCTGCCCCGCGCCTGCCGCGTCGCCCGGCTCGACAAGCTCGTCGCCCGTGGACAGGACACCGACCCGCAGCCGCTCGAAGACAGGCAAGCTCCCGTGGCCCACCGCCGCCGCCAGCGCGAGGTCTGCCGGCGTGATGCGCCGTCCCGCTGCGAGGGCCACCTCGCCAGCCGCGACGTCCTCGCCGGCCTTGCGTGTGTTCGCACCAGCTTTCACCCCTTCGCGAAAGGCGATGGCCCCGTCACCGACGGATACATCCTCTTCGAGGATCACAGTGTCCACGCCGGTCGGCAAGGCCGCACCCGTCAACACGCGCACGGCCGATCCATACGGAACCGTATCTCCAAGCGGCGCGCCAGCCGCCGCGCGGCCTTCGACCAGCGGCAAAGTCTGATCGCCCGTGCCGAGCGCACCAAAGGCAAAGCCATAGCCATCCACCGCCGTATTGGCCTGCGGCGGGTTCGAGCGCCTTGCCACGACATCCGCAGCCAGCACCCGCCCGAGCGCTTCGCGGAGCGGCGCATCCTCGCGCCCAACCACGGGCCGCAGCCGCGCGCGCAAGTCGTCCAGCGCCTTGTCGACAGGCGTCCAGTCGACGCCCGCGGGCAAGGCAAAGCAATCGTCGCGCAGGGGCGGTGGTTTCAGAGCTGCTCCGGCAAGTCGG
>JAWLEL010000394.1:0-2734 GCA_041686165.1 Lentibacter sp. | reverse complement strand
CTCGGGCAAGACGTCGATCAATCGGGGTGGCCCCTGGTAGGGCCGATCCGAAGCCACACCGAGCGGCAGGTCGATCGCCACATCCTGCCCGAAACGGGACGCCAGCATGAAGAAGACGAGGAGCAGGAACACCACGTCGATCATCGGCGTGAGGCTGGGCTTGCGCCGTCTGCGGGCCGCTCCGAGAAACATCGCTTACTCCGCCGCCTCTACAGCCTGCCCTGCCGCATCTTTCGGCGCCCGGGTCAGCACCCGCGTGATCGCATCTTCCATCGAGGCCTGCGCCCTGTCGGCGACGCTTTCGAACCAGGCCAGCGCGATCCCCGCCGGAATGGCCACGGCCATGCCCGCAGCCGTGGTCAGAAGCGCCTCCCAGATGCCCCCGGCAAGGGCCGATGGATCGGCGCGCGATCCAGCCTCCTGCAAGGTCTGGAACGCCTCGATCATCCCGAGCACCGTGCCAAGAAGCCCCAGAAGCGGCGCGATGGTCGCGATCAGGTCAAGGGCCCGCAGGCCGCTGCGCGCCCTGGCCAGCTCGTTCCTGGCCACGCGGGTGATCTCCTCGCGCGCCTCGGCCTCGCTGAAGCTGGCATCCAGCGCACCCGCCATGGCCGCGCGCGCCACCACGGCCCGCAGCGAGCGGCGCTTTGCGAGCAGCCCCTGCGCCTCTGATGTCTCGCCGCCTTCCCAGAGCCTGACCGCCTCTTCCGTGCGCCGCCCGGCCCACGCCCCCATCAGGGCAAGGCGCCAGACCTTCCACAAGATCAGCGCCGCAGTCAGAACGGAAAGCGCGGCAATCGCCCAGATGGCCGGGCCACCCTTGACGAGAAACTCCTGGGCCTCTGCCCAGCGTGCCATGATATCCATGCTATTCATCCCTCAAAGTAGGTTGCCCCGCCGGGCAATTCGTCGGTGCTCATCGCGAACTTGAGCAGGGTCGGATTTTTCACCGGCGCGCGCATCGGCTCACTCCGCGGCTATCTGCGAGGCATGGGGCAGGATGAAATGCCCGTCCTTGGGCGCGGTATTCACGCGCACGGGGCAATGATAAGCCTCGCTCAGAAGATCATCACGCAACACGTCGCGCGGCGCGCCATGGCTCAGCACGCGCCCTTCGCTGATGAGCGCCACGCTGTCGGAGAACATCGCCGTGAGGTTGAGATCGTGCATCACAGCAACAACCCCGCCGCCCGCATCCGCATAGTCTCGGGCGATCTGCATCACCTGGAGCTGATGCCCGATATCGAGCGCCGAGACGGGCTCGTCGAGAAAGAGCCAGCGCGGCACGCCCTCTTCCATTGGTGACCAGACCTGCGCGAGCACGCGCGCGAGCTGTACGCGCTGTTGCTCGCCGCCCGAAAGCTCCTGGTAAAAGCGCGCTTCGAAGCCCTGAAGGCCGACCCGCGCCAGCGCCTGCGTGATGAGCGATGCGCTCTGTGCCGAGACCCCGCGCATGAGGCCCAGCCGGACCACTTCATACACGTTGAAGGGGAAGGCGAGCGGCGTGGCCTGCGGCAGCACTCCGCGGATCGCGGCCAGCTCCCATGCCTTCACCCGGGCGATATCGCGCCCGTTCAGCATCACCTTGCCGGAATGCGGCACATCGCCTGTCAGGGCGCGCAGCAGCGTCGTCTTGCCGGAGCCATTCGGCCCGACAATGGCGGTGAGCGCGCCGGGCGCGGCGTCGAAATCGGCCCCGTGCAGGATCTCCCGGCGGCCATAGCTCACGGTTATGTCCCTTGCTCTCAACATGGCTCACATATCCAGGATGCCGCGTTGGCGGATCAGGATCCAAAGGAAGAACGGCCCGCCGATCGTCGCGGTAACGATCCCGATGGGCAGCTCGGCGGGCGCGATGATCACGCGGCTGATGATGTCGGCGGTCAGCAGGAGCGCCGCGCCGAGGAGGGCCGCGTTGATCAGCAGATACTTGTGATCCGGCCCGACGATCAGCCGCAAAAGGTGCGGCACCACGATCCCGACAAAACCGATCCCGCCGCTGACGGCGACGGCCGCGCCGACGGCCCCGGCGACCATCAGGACCGCCATGTTCTTGAGCCGCTGCACCGGCACGCCCACATGCGCCGCAGCCGCCTCGCCCAGCGCCAGCGCGTTGAGCCCGCGCGCAAGGAACGGTGCGGCCATGAGCGAGACGAGGATGAGCGGCGCGGCGACAAGCAGCTTGGGCCATGTCGCCCCGGCGATGGAGCCCATGCTCCAGAATGTCAGCGTTCGAAGCTGTGCATCATCGGCCATGTAAACCAGCACGCCCTGCACAGCGCCCATGAGCGCGGCCAGCGCGATCCCGGCCAGAAGCATCGTCGCGATGGAGGTGTGCCCGCGCCGCGTTGCAACTCGGTAAAGCAGGATCATCGCGGCCCAGGCCCCGAGGAAAGCCGCCGCCGGAACCATGTAGTATCCAAGCGCATTCGACAGAGCGACGGGCAGGTAACTCCCCAGCACGATGGCCACGATCGCGCCGAATCCCGCCCCGGCGCTCACGCCCACGAGGCCCGGATCGGCCAGCGGATTTCGGAAGAGCCCCTGCATGACCGCCCCGGAGACAGCCAGCGCCGCGCCCACGAAGATGCCCATGAGCGTGCGCGGAAGGCGGATCTCGAAGAGGACGACGCGGTCACGCAAAGACAGCGGCTCGCCACTCATGAGGTCGGCCAGCCCCTGCCAGAGCGAGGTGCCCGCCGCGCCGGTTGCAAGGCTCGACAGCGCCGCTGCG
>JAWLEL010000393.1:0-2740 GCA_041686165.1 Lentibacter sp. | reverse complement strand
GTCCGCTCCGGGGCTGCGAGCCGACATCGCTTGCGCAAGGAATGCCCATCGGCCCCGCCCGCATCATCGCAACCCCAACCCAAAACGCCCCCGCAAGGGTTTGCGAGGGCGGTCAGGCGGTCTTTCCGGCCGGGTTCAGGCTCAGGCGCGGCGGCGGCGTCCGCCTGTGCGGCCCGCGCGGCCCCGGCCTTCCTGGCCGGCCTTGGGCGGCTGCTTGTTGAACTCGATCCAGGCGGCTCCGCCATCGTCGTTGTTGGTCAGGAAGTTGGCCGCGCGGATGGCTTCCATTTCCTTGCCCGCCTTCGCCTTGGTCGAGCCCAGCCCGAACATCTGCACGAAGGTCTCGTCGTCCATGTCCTCTGGGATCACGATTCCCGCGGCAGCCACTTCGGCCTTTTTCTCGGCGATCTTCGCGGCGTTCATCGGGATGGCGATCGGGTTCATGATCGCCGAGGTCATGCCCGCGGTCATGGCCATGGGCAGGAAGGCGTTGTTGATGCCGTGACGGTTGGGCAGGCCGAAGGAGATGTTGGAGGCACCGCAGGTGGTGTTCACGCCGAGCTCGTCGCGCAGGCGGCGCACCAGCGTGAAGACCTGCAGGCCCGCCGTGCCCATCGCGCCGATGGGCATGACCAGCGGATCGACCACGATATCATGGGCCGGAATGCCGAAATCGGCGGCGCGCTCGACGATCTTCTTGGCCACGGCAAAGCGCACATCCGGGTCTTCGGAGATGCCGGTGTCGTCGTTGGAGATGGCGACGACCGGCACGTTGTATTTCTTCACCAGCGGGAGCACCATCTCGAGGCGCTCTTCCTCGCCTGTGACGGAGTTCAGAAGCGGGCGCCCCTCGGCGGCCTCCAGCCCGTTTTCAAGCGCGCCGGGCACGGAGCTGTCGATGCAGAGCGGGCAGTCCGTCACCGCCTGGACCTTCTCGACGAGCTGGCGCATCAGCGTCGGCTCGACGAAGTTGTTATCGGCATAGCGCGGGTCTTCGGCCATCTTGTTGGAGAAGACGGCGCCCGAGTTGATATCGAGCACGTTGGCGCCAGCGGCGACCTGCGCGATGGCGTCGGCCTCGACGCGGGAGAAGTCATCGCGCTCCAGCTCTTCGTTGAGGATTTTCCGGCCCGTGGGGTTGATCCGTTCACCGATCACGCAGAAGGGCTCGTCGAAGCCGATGATGGCTGTCTTGGTTTTGGATTCGATGACGGTTCTGGTCATGGTGAGGTGTTTCCCTTTGATTTATGTGTCTTGGCTGGCAGGCACGCCGGCGCTGCCAGCGTTGTCGGTGACCCAGCCTGCATTGGTCTTGATCCCGCCGAGCGGGAAGAAATGGACCTTCTCGATGTTGAACTCCGGGTGCGCGGCCTTGTGGGCGGCCAGCTCCGCAAGAACATCCGTCGGCTCGTAGGGCAAGAGCAGCTTGCTCACATCCATGGCGCGCTTTTGCAGGACCTTGAGAGAGGGGCCGACCCCGCAGGCGATGGCGAACTTGATGAGCGTCTGCAGCTTGGCCGGCCCGGCGATGCCGATATGGATGGGCAGGGTGATGCCCGCCTCGCGCAGGGCGTCGGCCCAGGCGATGATCGGCTTCGCATCGAAGGCGAATTGCGTGGCGATGGCCATCTCGGCATCGGTCTGCTCGGAGAAGCGCTGCTTCCATTGCAGGGCCGCATCGACATTCTTGCGGCTGCCGTCGGGGTCGATGTCCTTGTTGCCCTCGGGGTGGCCCGCAATGTGCAGGCGCTTGAAGCCCGCCTTGTCGAACAGGCCCGTTTCCAGGAGCTGGGTCGAGGCGTCGAAATCGCCGTGGGGTGTCGCGACGCCGCCGGCGAGCACAAGCGCCTGCTCGACATTCGCTTCGCCCTGGTACATGGCGATCCAGTTTTCCAGCGTGGCCGCATCCTTGATGATCCGCGCGGGGAAATGGGGCATCACGTCGTAGCCCTCGGCATTGACGCGCTTTGCCGTCTCGACCATCTCCTCGATCGGCGTGCCCTCGATATGGGCGATGTAGACACGGGTTCCGCGGGGCAGGATATCTCGGAAATCCTCGACCTTGGACGCCGTGCGCGGCATGACCTCGATGGAATAGCCCTGCAGGAAAGACTCCACCTGCGGGTTGACCGCGCCGCCGTTCTCGGGGGCTGGTTTCTTCTTGAGATTGAAAAGCGCCATCTTCGTCTCCTCAGGCGGTTTAACGTGCGGTTGGGCTTGCAGGCAAGGGCTCAGGCCCAGCCCTCGTTCGCGATCAGCGCCTTGATGCGCTCCTGGTCGTATTCCGCGTCGATGCGGGCGGCCTCGGCGGCGGCGATCTCTGCCGGTTCGCCGTCGATGGAGACGGGATCGGCCTTGCGCCACTCGGCCATGTAGGCGTCACTGTCCTCGGCACCGATCTTCATGGCAGCGCGGTCGATCGCCTGCTCGAAGCGCTCGGGCAGGGGCGCCTTGGTCCCGCGGCGTCCCTTGCCAACGATCACCTGGGCCGGGATGTCTCGCCAGTAGACGATTGTCACGTCGGGCATGGTTGATTCCTTTATGTCTCTGGCTCGTATCTAAGGCAGGCGGGGCGCGTTTCACGTCCCGTTTTCGACTTCGCGGTGCGTCTGAGCGACTTTTGTGCGCGGCGGTGCCTCCCTAATACCGCGGCGCGCGGCCCGGAAGCCAGCGCGGTGTCTGTGAAAAAGCTTCACGATGATGATGAGGCCGCGCGGGACACAGTGAAACGGGGCGGGGC